>DATDEV010000748.1:0-7146 GCA_036522995.1 Polyangiaceae bacterium | reverse complement strand
TAGGCCGTGGTGCTCACGGGACGTGAACATCACCCAAAATTGCGGCGCTCCGGCCGCAGCACGGTGACAACCTCGGAGCGGTCTCGTGGTGATTGGGGCCCCAGCCCCAAGGGGAAGCATCATCAGCAGCTCACGCGGCCGACGTTGCGCGTCGGCAGACACCATGTCCGGCCACGATGGCGCCGACGTCCAGCGTCGCACCCACCTGAGCGAAGCCGCCCAGCAGGCGGTCGTCACGCATGAACAGGGGCGTATCCAGATCCAGCTCTTCGAAGCCGCCGATGCCGCCGGCGATGCAGGCCGAGACAGTCATGGCCAGGCGCGTCTCGACCATGCCGCCCATCATCAGGCCGAGGCCCAGGCGCTGGGCTTCGGCGATCATGCGCAGCGTTTCGCTCACGCCGCACTTGGTGAGCTTGAAGTTGACGACGTCCGCAGCTTGCTCCGTGGCCAGGCGCGTGACGTCGGCCGTCGAGCGCGCGTCCTCGTCGGCCGCCACGCGGATGCCGGCCTGGCGCACGCGCCGGGCGCCCGCGAAATCGCCGCGTGCACAGGGTTGTTCGAACAGCACGACCTGCGCGCGTCGGGCGCCCAGACCGTCCACCAGCGCCACGGCGGCCTCGGCGCTCAGGCTGGCGTTGGCATCGAGCAGTAGCCGCGCCCGAGGTGCCTGCTCGGCGATGCGGCGCAGCCGCTCGAGATCGTTCTCGAACGCGTCGCCCCCGACCTTCACCTTCAGCGTGGCGAAGCCCTGCGTCAGGGCGCGCCTGGCGGCTGCGGCAGCCGCTTCGGCGCTACCGGTAGTGATGGTGATGTCGGTGCTCAGCTGGGGCTGGCGTCCGCCAAAATGTCGAAACATCGAGACCTGCCGCTCCCGGCAAGCGGCGTCGAGCAGCGCCATCTCGAGCGCGCACAGCGCACTCGGCGCCGCAGCCAGCAGCGCCTGCAGCGGCTCCGGAAGGCTGCCCGCCGCGGGGTCGAGCTCGGCCGACAGCAGTGCTTCCCGCGCCCCCTCGAGCGCGGCCAGCGCGTCGGCTTGCGTTTCGGCGTTCACGGCCGGGAAGGGGGCTGCCTCGCCCAGGCCCAGCGCTCCGCCCTCGAGCCGCAGCTCGAGCAGCACGTTTTCTGCCACTAGCTGGGCACCAGTCGCGATGCCGAAGGGCTCGAGCAGCTCGACGTTCCAGGGCTCGAAGCTCAGGCTGATGATTCTTCTTGCTCTCATGTAGGCGGACCGCGTCCCGCGACCGTACACCTGCTGCTGCTGCCCGCGCTATGCTGAGAGGGTGAGCGACGCCCGCGAGCCGCTGTGCATTTTGGTCACCGGTGACCCGGTGCCGGCCACGCAAGAGCGCGTCGGCGGTTTCGCTGCGCTGGTGCGCGCGGGCCTGGCCGGCGCCTGGCAGGGCGGCTTCGTCGAGCTGGACGCGCGCAGCGCGCCCGAGCTGCCAGCGTCCGAGTGCTTCGCCGGCGTGATCGTAACCGGTTCGGCGTCGAGCGTGACCGAGCGGGCCCCTTGGATGCTGCGCGCCGAGCGCTACTTGGCTCGCGCGGTCGAGCTCGAGCAGCCGGTGCTCGGCATCTGCTTCGGACACCAGCTGCTGGGCCAGGCGCTGGGCGGCCTCGTCGAGCGCAATCCGCGCGGCCGCGAGATGGGTACGGTGGAGGTGGAGATCGTCGAGGACGACCCGCTGCTCGATCGCAGCATCGTACCGGCGCTGGCCCACGCCACGCACGTCGACTCGGTGACCGTGCTGCCCGCCGGGGCGCGCGTGCTGGCGCGGACGGCGCTCGAGCCCAATGCGGCGCTGCGCTTCGGCAGGCGGGCCTGGGGTGTGCAATTCCACCCGGAGTTCGACGAACAGGTGATGAGTGAGTACGTGAAGACGCGGCAGGAGCTGCTGGAGCAGGAGGGCCGTGATACCGCCGCCGCGCTGGCTGCCGTCCGCGCCGCCGAGGCCGGCAACCTGGTTCTGCGGCGATTCGTGGCGCACGGGCTGCGCTGAGGCGTCGCCATTGCGCCCCAGGCGGCCGGTGGTAAAAGGCCGCCCAACATGGGTTTCTCCTGCGGCATCGTCGGCCTGCCAAACGTCGGCAAGAGCACGCTCTTCAACTCGCTCTCCAGCGCCAAGGCCGAGGCGGCAAACTTTCCGTTTTGCACGATCGAGCCGAACGTCGGCATCGTCAGCGTGCCCGATCATCGCGTGACCGCCCTGGTCAAGGTGATCGAGCCCGACAAGGAAGTGCTGACCTCGATCCGCTTCGTGGACATTGCTGGCCTGGTGCGCGGTGCGTCCAAGGGCGAGGGCCTGGGTAACCAATTTTTGAGCCACATCCGCGAGGTCGACGCGGTGGCCCACGTGGTGCGCTGTTTCGACGACGACAACGTGATCCACGTCGAGAACCGCGTCGATCCGGTGGCCGATATCGCGACCATCAACACCGAGCTGTGTTTGAAGGACCTGGACACGGTCAGCAAGCGCCTCGACAAGGCGCGCAAGCAGGCCAAGGGCAACGACCCGATCGAAAAGCTGGCGGCGCCGTTGTGCGAGCGGTTGGTGGCGCACCTCGATCAGGGCAAACCCGTGCGCACCTTCGAGGTGGGCGACAACGAGAAGGAGCAGGCCATCGTGCAGGAGATGCAGCTGCTCACGAGCAAGCGCATGTTCTACGTCGGCAACGTGGCCGAGGGCGCGCTGGCAAACCTGGGCGCCGACAAGCATTTCGCCAAGCTGGTGGAGTTTGCCAAGAGCGAGGGTGCGCCGGTGGTCCCGATCTGCGCGGCCATCGAAGAGCAGATCGCCGAGCTGGAGCCGGCAGATCGGCCCGATTTTCTGGCCAGCGTCGGCCTGAGCGAACCCGGCCTGAACGCCGTGATCCGCACCGGCTACGAGCTGCTGGGGTTGATCACCTTCCTCACCGCCGGCAAGCAAGAGGTGCGGGCGTGGACGGTGCGTCAGGGCGCCACCGCGCCGCAGGCCGCCGGCGTGATTCACACGGACTTCGAGCGCGGCTTCATCAAGGCCGAAGTGATTTGGTGGGAAGACCTGATCAAATACGGCAGCGAAGCCAAGTGCCGCGAGGCCGGCAAACAAGGCATCGAAGGCCGTGATTACGTCGTGCGCGACGGCGACGTGATGCATTTCCGCTTCAACGTGTAAGCTGGCTGTGTGCGTCAAGGACGTGTTCCCGATGCCGCGCGGCAACGCCACGGTGGTGGTCCTGCGACCGAGCGTCGACGAGCGCGCTGTGCTGAGCTCGGCGGGCGGCGGCTTCGGCGACGCCGGGTTCTATCGCGTCCAGCAAGGGGGTGACGGCCTGGTGCGCGCGTGGCGCGTGACGACGCTGACCGAGCACTTTCGCGTGTAAGTGGACGAGACCGAGACGCTGCGCTGCGACCATGCCGTGCTCGCGCAAGAACTGCGTCGTGCGCGAGCGCAGCGCCTGCGCCGCCGACGCAATACCTGCGCTGATGTCGCGCCAGTGGGGGTGATTTGCCCGGAAAAAGCGCGGCGTTGGCTGGCACGGCTACTGCACTACCAGCGAATGAGGTGCGAGCATGAACACGCATAAGCCTTTCGTCGTCGTGGTTGGTACCGACTACTCCGCTGCGGCTGCGCGCGCCATTCGCAGCGCCGCCGAGCAAGCCGTCGCGGGCGCGCCCGCCGAGCTACACGTGGTGCACGTCGCGCCCGCCGCGACGCACGACATCGAGGCGCTCGCAGAAGCGGCGCTGGTGCGTGTCGAGGACCTCGAGCAGCAACGGCCTCTGCTCGAGCAACACGTGCGCGAGTCGCTGCCGAACAACTACTTGCCGCCCACGGTGGGCTTGTTCCTGCACTTGATCGTCGACTCGCCCAGCCTTGGCCTGAGTCGGATCTGCTCGGAGCTTGCCGCCAACCTGTTGGTAGTGGGAACTCATGGCAGGCGCGGGGTCGTGCGCTGGCTGCTCGGTTCGGTCGCCGAAGGGGTGGTTCGTCAGGCGCCTTGCCCGACCCTGATCATTCCCCCGCTGCCGGCCGAGCTGGTGGTGCCGACCATCGAGCCGCCCTGCCCGGAATGCCTGCGGACGCGAGCCGCCTCGGCCAACGAACGCTACTGGTGTCCCCAGCACAGCGAGCGCCACGGCCGCAGGCACACCTACCATCAGAGCGATCGCACGGGCGCTGAGGACAATTTCCCGTTAGTTGCGCACTAGCGGCAGAGCGCAGCAGGCTTCAGGGCTTGGAGCGCCCCGCCGCGACGCCGTACTCGTGCAGGCGGTACTGGATGGTCCGAGCGCTGATGTCGAGCATCTCGGCGGCGCGGCTGGTCGAGCCGTTCACCGCCTCGAGCGTGGCCAGGATGGCGTGCTTTTCGAGCTCGGCCATCGTGGCGCCGGGGATGCGCGGGCCGCCTTCGATGCTGGCCGGGGCCGCTTCGAAGGGCAGGGCATCGGTTTCGATCAGGCCGCCTTCGGTGAACACGACGGCGCGTTCGACGGCGTTCTCCAGCTCACGCACGTTGCCGGGCCATTGGTGCTTGAGCAGCTTGGCCCGCGCTGCGTCGCTGAAGCCCTCGATCTGGCGCTGATTCTCGCGGGCAAAGTGGCGCAGGAAGTGGTTGGCGAGCAGGACGACGTCGTTGCCGCGCAGGCGCAGCGGCGGCATGTCGATGTGCACGACGTTCAGGCGATAGAACAGGTCCTCGCGAAAGCGGCGCTCCCGCACCTCCTGCGCTAGATCCTTGTTGGTGGCAGCCACCACGCGCACGTCCACCTTGATCGTTTCGTTACCGCCCACGCGCTCGAAGGATTTCTCCTGCAGCACGCGCAGTAGCTTGATCTGGGTGGCCTGGGGGATCTCGCCGATTTCATCGAGGAACAACGTGCCGCCCTCGGCGTGCTCGATGCGGCCAATGCGCTTCTTGTCCGCCCCGGTAAAGGAGCCCTTTTCGTGGCCAAACAGCTCGCTCTCGAGCAGCGATTCGGCCAGGGCCGCGCAGTGGAGGGACACGAAGGGACCGCGTGCGCGGGAGCCAAGCGCGTGCAGCGCGCGCGCCACTTCACCCTTGCCGGTGCCGCTGTCGCCGGTGATGAGCACCGTGGCTCGGGCCGGAGCCACCTGGCGCACCATCTGGTAGACGCGCTGCATCGGCGGGCTCGCTCCCAGCAAGCCTTCCAGGCCCTCGTGATCGCGCGCGCGCAGCTGGCGCCGCAAATTCTCGGCCTCGCGCTTGAGCTCCTCGCGCGCCAGGGTTCGCTCTACCAGCAGCAATAGCGCATCGAAGTCGATGGGCTTGGTGAGGTAGTCCTCGGCGCCGGCCCGCATCGCGGCGACCGCGGTGCTGACGTCGCCGAAGGCAGTGGCGACGATGGTCGGAGTCTCGTTGCCCTGCGCGCGCAGCTGCTTGATGAGCTCCATGCCGTCCATGTTCGGCATCTTGAGGTCGCTGATGATCAGACCCGGGGCCTGCTCAGCGACGACGCTCAACGCCTCCTGGCCGTCGCTCGCCGTCACCACGGTGTAGCCTTCCTGCGTCAGCAATTTGGCCAGGCCGTTGCGCGCGGCCTCCTCGTCATCCACGACCAGTATCTTCGTCATGCTCATGCTCAAACTCCGTCCCGTTGCTCCAGCGGAAAAGTGACGTGAAATAGCGTCTTGCCGGGGCGGCTGTGCACGTCGATGGTGCCGCCATGATCGGTGACGATGCGGTGTGAGATGGCCAGACCCAGGCCCGTGCCGCCGTCCTTGGTCGAGTAGAAAGCATCGAAGATCGGCGCGTCCTGGTTCGCCAGGCCCGGCCCGTCGTCTTCGACGTCGATCAGCACCTGGCGAGGCCCGCGGCGGCCGCGCAGCACGACGGCCCCGCCGCCGGCGGCGCCGGTCGATTCGACGGCGTTGTTGAGCAGGTTGAGCAGAACTTGGGTCACCTTCGCGCCGTCCGCCGGGAACTCTACGTCAGCGGTCGGCAAGTCGCAGCTGAGCTCCACGTTGGCGGCGCGCGCGGCTGCACCCACCAGCGTCGTCGCGTGCTCCATGGTGCGCACCAGGCTAGTGGGACGCAGCTCGGGCGGCTTGGGACGAGCGAAATCGAGGAACTCGGTGACCAGGTTGGCCAGGCGCCCGATCTCGTCGGACACGACGCGCGTGGCCTCGAGCATTTCCTGCGGGTCGGACTGGCGCTTGATGGCTCGCTCCAGGAACGAGACGTGCAATTTGGCGCCGTTCAGCGGGTTTCTGATCTCGTGCGCCAATCCGGCCGCCAGCGTTCCGATCGATGCCAGGCGTTCGTTTTGGCGCGCGCGCGCCTCCTTGGCGCGCTCGTCGGTCACGTCGCGCCCCGTCGCCAGCAGCACCACCTCGCCGCCATGCTCGCCTTCCACGGCGCTCAGGCTCCAGACGACGTCACGCCGCTTGCCCGAGCGCGTGCGGATGCTGCCCTCGATGGGTCGCGGGTGAGCTTCGGCCTCTGGCGGCGCCTTCAACGCCAGCTGCAATTGGTCGTCGTCGGCCTGGACGTCCAGCACTTCCACGAACGGTTGACCCAGCACTTCGTCCCGCGCGTAGCTCGTCGCGCGCTCCGCCTCGCGATTGAAGAGCTGGATCCGACCTTGGCCATCGAGACCGACGATGATGGCCGCGGCCAGCTCGACTGCGCTGACGTAGCGGCGCTCGGCGCTGGCCAGCGCGCTGCCCATGCTCTCGCGGTCTTGTTTGGAGCTCGCCTCGATGCGCTCGACGTAGGAGTCCTTGTAGGCCTCGAGCATGACGGCAAGCTCCAGGTCCAGAATTCGCGAAAGCGCCTCGCGCGTGGCGCCGGAAGCTTCGCCCAGCTTGGCATCGGCGATGCGCAGCAGCGACACGCGGATCAGCGCCATGGCGGTCAGCATGTAGCGCTGAGGTAACCCGATGCGCACATGCACGCGGCCGATGAGCGCGGTTTGCTCATGGTAACTCTCGTCGTAGGCGCCGCTGAGAACGCGCTTGAGCCATGCCACCAGCGAGCGCTTCAGCCTCTGAATCTGCTCTTCGCCCTGCAGCACCGCGTGAGCTTCCTCGTGCTCGCGGATCCGATCGTAGAACTCGTCCACGATTCGCGGCAGCTCGGCGGCTGCCAGACCGCCGAAGTGACGCAGGAGCTCAGCGTCGCGCAGTTCGAGGCGCACGT
>DATDEV010000747.1:0-10686 GCA_036522995.1 Polyangiaceae bacterium | reverse complement strand
GGTCGCCCAACCCCTACTTGGGTGGCGGCGCCGTGGGCTTGTCGGTCTCTTGCTGCACGCAAGAGGTCAGATCGAAGAGCATGAACTCGAGCGCCTTTTCTTGCGCGGAGAGCTCGAGCGTCGTGCAACCACCCGGAAACGGCGTGTCTTGATCGGAGAAGTCGATCGAGTCCCCTCCGCCGCTCTTGCTCACGTGCAAGTCGGTGAACACCACGCGCCCGCAGGCTTCCGGCGCGGGGTCGTCGTCCTTTTCGGCCACCGGCGTGCCGATCGTGAAGTAAAAAAATCCTGCCGCTGGCAGCTCGTCGCGAAAAATCCAGCTCTGGGCGCGGTTCGGGCTGAGCGACTGAACCGAGGTCCGGGCCGTGTAGATATCCAGCGCGCCAAGCTCGGAGGAGGCGCCCACGTTCAGCAGCCAGGCTGCGAACGCTTCGCCCTTGGGAAACCCGGTATTGATCACGGTAGCCAGCGGGCTCTCGATTTCGTCCGAGCTAGAGCTGAACTGCGCTGCGCTCTCGATGGGCGCGTTGGCGTGATTGAGCCAGTTGTAGTGGTTATGGTCCAAAAATACGCGTCCACCCCGGTTGGCGAAGTCGACCAATGTGGCAATGTTCTTCTCCGTCTGAAGCACGTCGCACTTGTGGCCCTCGCACGAAAAAATCACGACGTCGTACCGATCGATATTTCCCGGCTCGAACAGCTGGCTCGTCGAGGGGAAGCTGCTGCCCCCGAGGCTTTCAGCGAACTGGTTGGCGCCAAAATGCTTGTCCGCTTGGTCACCCTCACAGCCGACGAACAGATTGACCCGACCAGCGCCGACGTCGGTCGTGAACTCCTGATCGGCGATGCCGACCTTCCTGAGCAAGCATTCGAGCGCGTCGGAGTGGCCCGTGGAGAGAGCTATCTTGGGAATGTCGCCCTCCTGCTTGGTTCGTGGCAGCCGCGTCAGGTCGGGATCGGTGAGCGGGTTGTCCTGGCAAGCTTTGACCGAGACGGTCTGCTTCCGACGCCACTTACCGAGCTGCACCACGAGCTCGACCTCACCCGACGGCACCCCGCGCAGCACGAAGTGTCCGTCGGGCCCGCTGAGCGCGGCGAGCTTGGCCGGCACCGGATCGGTGCACTTTTCGCAAGCCACGCCAGACGGAAACGGTGGCAGCTCACCAGCCACGCTAGGCACGTAGACCACCGCGTTGTAGAGCGGCACACGGCCGGCAGGGTCGTACACGGTTCCACTCACGCTGGTTTCCATGCCGCTGGGGCAAGCTGTCGTCGGCTCCGGGCCCAAGCTCAGGCCCCCAAACCCCTGAGCCCCGGCGCTCGCGCTGCCGCCGCTGTCGTTCGCCACCGGCGGTCGGCCGCCCCCCAAGCGCACCGTGACCCCGTCCACGGAGCAACCGAGCGTGGAGAGCGCGAAAGTCAGTAGTAGTAAATAGCGCGGCTTCATCGGTTAGCGGGCAAATGCCCGTATCGATCATAGCTCGTAATGCAGCGCGTCGGGCATTCGATCACACCCCGCAGGCGTGGGGCGCGGCGCACCGGTGATCGTTTGCGCGCGCGCCAGGCATTGTGCGCATGGCATTACCGGCAGCGGCTGCGACCCTGGAACCGGCCCGCGAAAGGGTCGGCGGCTACCGTTGGTCGATCTGCGCGCTGCTGTTTTTTGCGACCAGCATCAACTACATCGATCGCCAGATCCTGTCCTTGATCAAGCCGATCCTGGACAGCGAGCTGCACTGGAGCAACGAGCGGTTCGGCCAGGTCAACGCGGCGTTTCAGGCTGCCTACGCGGTAGGTTTGCTAGGTTTCGGCGCGTTCATCGATCGCTACGGCACGCGCGTCGGCTACGCGATATCGATCGCGGCCTGGAGCCTGGCGGCGATCGGGCATTCTATGGTCGGCAGCGTGAGCGGCTTTTTCGCCGCGCGCGTCGCGCTGGGATTGGGCGAAGGTGGCAATTTTCCTGCGGCCATCAAGGCAGTCGCGCAGTGGTTTCCCAGGTCGGAGCGGGCGCTCGCCACGGCGCTCTTCAATTCCGGCGCCAACGTCGGGGCCATCCTGGCTCCGGCAGTGATTCCCTGGCTTGCCTACGCCTGGGGCTGGCGCAGCACCTTCGTGCTAGCCGGCGGCGTCGGCTTCCTGTGGCTGATTTTTTGGCTGATACTCTACGAGCTTCCAGAGCGGAGCCGGCGCGTCGGTGAGCGTGAGCTACTGCACATTCGAAGTGACGGCGAGGCTTCTGTCTCGCTCCCAACCGGCCGCTTATCGCTCCGGCGCTTGCTTAGGCACAGGCAAGCCTGGGCCTTCATTGGCGCGAAGTTCTTGACCGATCCGGTGTGGTGGTTCTTTCTGATCTGGCTCCCCGATTACTTCAAGAAGACGCGCGACCTCGACATCAAGCATAGCTGGCTGCATTTAGTGGCCATCTACTCGATGACGACCGTGCTCAGCATCGCTGCGGGCTGGGCGACTGGACAGCTCACCCGCTGGGGCTTCAGCGTCAGTCGCGCACGCAAAAGCGCCATGCTGGCGGCGGCCCTGCTGGTGTTGCCCATCCTGGGCGTGTCGCAGCTGAGCGATTGGGGCGCGGTGCTGGTGATCGGCTTGGCAGGTGCCGCGCACCAGGCCTGGTCAGCCAATCTGTTCACCAGCGTGTCCGACATTTTTCCTCGAACCGCAGTGGCTTCGGTCGTCGGCGTGGGAGGGATGGCGGGCTCGCTCGGCGGCATCCTATTTCCGATCTACTCGGGCAAGCTGCTCGACAGCTTTCAGGCCAAAGGCGACGTGACGGCCGGCTACGCGATCCTGTTCGGCATTTGCGGGTCGGCCTACCTGCTGGCGTTCGTGCTGCATCACGCGCTGGCGCCCCGCTTCGAGGCGCTCGACGCTGCGCAGCTCGAGCGCTGAGCTGCTGCGCGGCGCAGACAAAGTCGCGCCATCTGCGATCGATCTTCGGGGGTGCTGCATTACACCGTCGCAGGCACCCACCGTCGCATTCGCGCGGCTCGCGATGCCAGCGCCCCTCAGGCCGCCTTCGCACGCGGCGATTGCCCAGGAGTCTCCCATGGCCCGATCTCTGCTCGCTGCCCTGTTCGCCGTGACTTCCGTCAGTGGCCTCGTCGCGCTTGGCTGTTCCGACGCGAACGAGCCTCCCGCGCGGGGGAAAGCGGGCTCCCCGTCGTCGATGCCCAGCGGCGGCAACCCCGCGAGCCCTGCCGCCGGCGGCAGCTCGGGGAGCGGTCCGTCTCCGTCGCTGGGCGGCAGTAGTGGCGTTAGCGAAGGTGGCAACAGCGCAACCGGTGGCACCCCGACGGGGGCGGCCGGTGGCAGCTCGACCGCGGGCAGCGCGGGTCAGGCGCCGAACGGCGGGGGCGCAGCGCCGGTCGGTACGTTCGCACCGCTTTGCGCCGGACTCACCACCGCCGCCGGTGAATCACCCACCAAAGCTGGCGCCTGCACCGCCGCCGATCCTCAGCTTTGTTACAAGACCTGCGGCCCAGATAGCGTCGGCTTCAAGTCAGAGACCTGCACAGCGGGGGCCTACGCCGAACAAAGCGGCTGCAGTTTCCCCGAGGCTGACGACTACAGCTGCTACAAAATACCGACCGCGCTCGACGCGAGCTGCCCCACCGAAACCATCACCGCGTCGACGGCTTGCACGGTGGCTGCCTGCACGCCCTGCGCCGACGCGGGCGGCAACTACTACGACTCGAAGATGAACCTGAAGGTCGGCTACTGCGTGTGCCCCATGCCCGCCGCTCCCGGCGGCACCAGCAAGTGGAGCTGCGCCAGCGACACCGCCTGGCCCTGCCCCACCGGCAAGGGCTGCTGAGCCTTGCACATGGCAGCTGGACCACGCAGCCGTGCGCTCGTGGCCTCGTTGCTGGCGGGGCTCGGCTGCAGCTCACCCGAGCTCACCGAGCTGGCCTACAGCTGTGACACATCGCCCACGCCCTCACAGCAGACGGAGGACGGCAGCTTATGCGGCGCGAACGATCCGAACATCATCGAGCCCTCGCTGCCGAGCGCAATGGATGTGTGCCAGACCCTACGCGCCGAAAAATTCGCGTCCGACATGTCACCACCCGACGAGACCACGCTCGACACCGCCCGCGTTCAGCAAGCCTTGAACGACTGTCGAGGTCGTGTGGTCAAATTAGAGCCGAGCGAAAGCGGCAACGCCTTCGTCACCGATCACTTGGATCTGGTCAGCGTCACGCTCTGGATCGACGCCGGGGTGACGCTGTACGCTTCGCGCAACGCCGAGCTCTACCAAAAGACCGGCAGCTGCGGCGTGCTGGGTGTCAACGATTCCGGCGCCTGCAAGGACTTCATCAGCGTGAGCGGCGACAGCCCGGCCATCGTCGGAGATGGCACGATCGACGGGCAGGGCGGCGAGCCACTGATCGGCCGCGACTACTCCTGGTGGCAACTGTCGTACGCGCTACGCGAAATCAACGGCAGCATCGGCAACCCCACGATGATCAACCTGCTCGCAGGCACCACCGGCTTCGTGCTCTACCGGGTTACGCTCAACAATTCAGCCAAGTTCCACGTCAAGATCACGTCGACGCCAGCCGACGGGGTGTGCGACCGGCCAGGCAAGGGCTTCACGGTTTGGGGCATTACCCTGCTCACGCCCTCCAAGTGGACCAACAGTGAGGGGCTGGTGCTCACGCCAAGCTTTGCGCGCAACACGGACGGGGTGGACCCGGGCACTACCTCGATCGCTACCTGCGGCGTGATCGCCTGCAACACCATCAGCACTGGCGACGATCACATCGCGATCAAGGGTGGGCACTGGGTGAGCGACTTGATCATCGCCCACAACCACTTCGGCACCGGGCACGGCATGTCGATCGGCAGCGAGACCTACGGCACCTACAAAACGGCGGACGGCGTGGTCCACCGCGGGGTGGAGCGAGTGTGGGTGTACGACCTCACCATCGACGCCGACTCCCGCCCTGTCGGCGCCGACGCGGTGGCGGCGGATTTCAACGGTATTCGCATCAAGAGCGACTCGAGCCGCGGCGGGCTGGTGAGCGACATCACGTTCCAGGACGTGTGCATGCGCGACATGACCAACGCCATCCTGATCAGCACGGCCTACAATCCCTTGTTCGCCGGCACGCACTACCCGCAGTTTCGGAACCTGGCTTTTCACGACATCCGGCACGTGAGCTGCATGGGACTGCGGCAGCCGATCGTCACGTTGAACGGCTTCAACGCTGCGCTGCGCGCGGGGCCCATCACACTCGACAACGTGGTGATCGACAACCTCGGCCCCGGCGCGGTGGCATCGCGCCACGCCGACATTTCGCTCGGTCCGCGCGCTGTCAACTTCATGCCCTCCGGCGAGGGCGTCAGCATCGAGGATCGGATTAGCGAAGCGAGCGAACCCAAGCGCTGCGTGTTCCCCACCTTGCCGGCGCCACAACCACCTGCCGGGTGGCTGCGCTAGTCATGTCCTCTGGCGCAGTCTCGCCCGCGTGGCTCGGCGCCCTGGCCGCGCTGGCTTCGCTCGCCTGCTCGAGCGCGCTGGCCGAGCGCGACGGCGTTTGCCGAGAAGACGCGACGTTCGATTGTCGCGTCAGCCCGATGCGAGGTGCCGAGCCCATCGACGTCGGTTTGGTGGGCTATGGCTGCAGCGGCAGCGAGCGCCCGGACCGAGATGCTCGCTACGAAGAGCGCATCCCGATGGGCAAGGTGTGCGCAGAGCGCGGCGCCACCGCGGAAGGGCTGCGCGGCTTCTGCTGCACGGCGAGCACCACCAGCTGCGCGTACGACCCGGTCGCGGCTTGCGAAGGCGGCGCCGGCTACCGCTGCCGTGGCGCTGATCGACCCGAAGCGCTGAATGCCGCCATCAGCTGCGGCAACGGCGTGCGTCGCGACATCTACATCGACTACTGCTGCACGGGACCCGAGCCACCGGAGCCCTGCATCCAGGTCAACACCATTGGCTGCTCCGAGCGCCTGACCGGTTTCTCGTGCCCGGGCGCGGCCCTACCGCGAGGCGAGGAGCTCCCCGCCAGCGAGAGTCGCGCCGACTACTACCGGCTGCTCTGTCCGATGCCGACGCCAGCTTCCAACGTCACGCGCAGTAACTACTGCTGCTACATGCCGGCGCTGATCCCACCCGGCGCTTCCTGCGTACAAAACACGCACGTTCCGGGCTGCGCGGCGGGGAGGTTCGGTTTCGCTTGCTACGGGCCGGACACGCCGAACCAGGACTACGCGCCGATGAGCTGCCCGGAGCCCGGCTTCGCCGGCGAAAGCGCCGAAGGCTACCCGGCCACTCTGTACTGCTGCGACTTTCGCTAGGCGCCTCGCCCACAACTTGCCACTCACACGAAGGCCCACTCATGAACGAATTCTCGATGCCGCGCCGAAGGACGTTTGCGGCGGGCGCGCTCGGGGTCGCGCTCACCTCGATGATAGCGAGCCCGGCGGGCGCACAGCACGGCGCAGCGCCAGCAGCTGAGCCGAAACAAGCGCCATCCTGGTACGATCGCGCGCCGCTCACTGTCGGCACGGGCGAAGGTCGACAGCGCTGGGCGCTCACCTTCTACGGCTTCGTCGAGGCGGACGTGATCGTCGACTCGACACGCAGCTACGGCGACGCGATCGGAACCTCGCTCGTAGCACGTAGCGACACCTACCCGGGCAACGTCGGGCGCACCCAGTTCACGATGCGCAACACGCGCTTGGGACTCAAGCTCGAGTCGCCCTTGATCGCGGGCTTTCTACCCTCGGCGCTGCTGGAAGGTGACTTCTACGGGCCACCCGCTGAGCACGCCTCCGAGAGCGCTACCTACAGCAGCCCGACCTTTCGCGTGCGGCAGGCCTACCTATCGCTGGAGAGCGCGTACGTGTCGGTGCTGGCCGGGCAAACCTACGACGTGTTCGGCTGGCAGAACCACTTTTTTCCCTGCTCGGCGGAGTTCTTGGGGCTACCGAATCAGGTCTTCTCACGCAACACGCAGTTTCGGTTGTCGCACACCTTCGGCGTCAACGGCCCCGTCAGCGTCGACGTGGCCGCCGCGGCAGTGCGGCCCGCACAGCGCGACTCAGGCATTCCGGATGCGCACGCGGGGGTCCGCCTGGGCCTTCCGCGCTTGCAGGGCATCAGTACGCCGGGCAGCTCCGGGACCCGAGCGGTTCCGCTCTCGCTGGGAATATCGGGGGTCTTCAGGCGCTTCCGCGTCAACGCCTTCACGCCGCCGCCCGCGCAAACCTCCAACACAGCGAACGGTTGGGGCGTGTCGATCGACGCGCTCATCCCCGTAATTCCGGCCCGGGACGCGAATGATCGCGGCAACCGGCTGACACTGACAGGCTCCTTCGTCACCGGCAGCGGCATCGGCGATCTACTCACGGCGACGGGCGGAGCGGACTTTCCGACGCTGCCCAATCCTGCGCAGGCCAACCCGCCGCCGGAGTACGAGGCCAACGTCGACCCTGGCCTGGTCTCTTTCGACACGCAGGGCGTGCTTCACACCATCGACTGGCAGGCCTTTCGAGCAGGGCTCGAGTACCACCTGCCGCCGTCGGGGCGCGTGACCGTGGCCGCCAACTACAGCCAGGCGTTTTCGAAGAACATGGACAAGCTCTTCCCCCAGGGTGGCGCCGAGATCGAGCTACTGGGGCGCGTCGCAGATACCTCGCGCTACGCCGACGTCAACGTATTCTGGGACGCTACACCGGCGGCCCGCTTCGGCCTGTCGGGCCAATACACCGAGGTCGCCTACCTCGACGGAGATCAGCCGCACAACCTGCGCGGCATGGCCCTCGCGCTCTACGCCTTCTGAGCAGCTTGCCGCCGATGGAGTGACCCCACGACCGAAGCCCTGCCCATGTTCGACGCCGATTTCCTGCTCGAGACCAACACCGCGCGCGACCTGTACCACGGCGTCGCGGAGCTGCAGCCGATCCTCGACTACCACTGCCACTTGCCGCCCGCGCAGGTGGCTACCAATCACCGCTTCCGTTCGATCACCGAGCTGTGGCTCGACGGCGACCACTACAAGTGGCGTGCGATGCGCAGCAACGGCGTCGCCGAACGGCTGTGTACGGGCGACGCCAGCGACCACGAGAAGTTCTCCGCCTGGGCCCGCACCGTGCCCAAAACCCTCAGAAATCCGCTGTTTCACTGGACGGGACTAGAGCTGAAGAATCCGTTCGGCATCACGCAGTTGCTGAGCGAGACCACGGCGAGCGAAATCTTCGACACCTGCAACCAGGCGCTCGAGCAGCCAGCACTTCACGCGCGCGGCTTGCTCGAGCACTTTCGTGTCGCCGTCGTGTGCACCACCGACGACCCAGCCGACACGCTGGAGCACCACCTGGCTTACGCCGCCGGCCCGCATACCGAGCGCGTGCGCATGTACCCGACGTTTCGACCGGACCGCGCCCTGCGCGTCGACCAGCCGCTCGAGTATGGCGCCTGGCTGAGCGCGCTGGAGGTGACCAGTGGACAGAGCATCAGCAGCTATCGGGATTTGCTCGCCGCGCTTTCGGCACGCCATCAAGCGTTCCACGAGCTTGGCTGTCGTGCGTCCGACCATGGCCTCGACACGCTGTACGCCGAGCCAGCAGGGCTGGCCGAGGTAACGGCCACCTTCGCTCGAGCCCGCGCAGGCCAGCAGGTGAGCCCCGCGGCGGCGCTCGGCTTCAAGTCAGCGCTCTTGCACGAGCTGGCACTGCTGGACCACCAGCGCGGCTGGGTGCAGCAATTTCACCTGGGAGCGATGCGCAACAATAGTACGCGCATGCTCCGCTCGCTCGGTCCGGACAGCGGTTTCGATTCGATCGGCGACTTTCCGCTGGCGACCAATGTGGCGCGCTTTCTGGATCGCCTCGACGAGGGCAACCAGCTCGCCAAGACCATCCTCTACAACTCCAACCCCCGCGACAACGAGCTGCTAGCCACGCTGATCGGCAGCTTTCAAGACGGCAGCGTGCCCGGCAAGCTGCAGCTCGGCGCGGGCTGGTGGTTTCTCGACCAGCTCGACGGCATGCAGCGCCAGCTGGATGCGCTCTCGAACATGGGCCTGCTCTCGCGCTTCGTGGGCATGCTCACCGACTCGCGCAGCTTTCTCTCCTACTCGCGGCACGAATACTTTCGCCGCCTGCTCTGCAACCTGCTCGGCCACGACGTGCGCCGCGGCCTGATCCCCAACGACCGCGTCCTGCTCGAAGACCTGGTGCGCGACCTCTGCTTCCGCAACGCCGCCTCCTACCTCGCCCTCGAGCTGCCAGAACGCTATCGAGCTTTCGCTTAGCCCCCCTCATCGGCTCACACGGGAAGCGGGCTGCATACGGCCGTCGCATGTCGCATCTGCGACTTCGTCGATAATCCGCCCCCCTCGGCCCCAGGCGTTCAAGACGAACGGGCGGGAGCGCTCGGCTCGGACCTCGGCTCCATCGCGATTGCGGTCAACCGCGCAATCGACCAAGCGCCGGGCCCCAGGAGCACCTGGCTGAACAGCGCTGCGAGCAGGAATGCGACGTATTCCCAACCGCCGCCTTGATTGGTGAACATCCAGCCGTTGTCCCAATGCGTCCCGAGCGCGCCGACCATCACGGGGATGAGGAGCGCAGCCACCAACCTGACCTGGATGCCCAGCAGCAGCAGCACGCCCCCGAGCAGCTCGAGTGCAAATACCGGATAAGCGGCCCAGCCGGGAAGGCCGTGGGCTTCGAAGAACTGCGCGGTGCCCGGCAACGTGAACAGAGCGAGCTTGGCGTAGGCGTGGCCCAGGAACACCAAGCCGAGGGCGCCGCGCAAGACGGTAGGAGCGAGGTTTGGGTTGCGAGATAGAGCGCGATCCATTCGTCGTAGCGGGCTGAGGTCGTTCATGACGCAGAACCTGGGCGCTTTTGGCGGCGAGCGGAAGTGCGCCTACGCGGACGAATAGTTCTCCCAGAAGAACGATCTAGGGCGGGGCCGGGACGCTCCAGGGCGCCTTGGCGAACGCGTTTTCCAGGCTATCGATCAGTCGTTTGACGAGCGGCGGCGCGGTGCGCCGGCCGCTTCGCACTGCATAGATTCCGAGTGGACGCGGCGAGAACTCGTCGAGCAGCGTGACCAGCCTCCCCTCGGCCAACGCTGCGGCGACCATGAAGCGAGGCAACATCGCGAGGCCGATGCCGGCCAGCGCCGCCTCGCGCAGCATGGTGCCACTGGTCGTTTCAAAGGAGCCTCGCACCGACAGCTCGATTCGTCCCTTGGGACCATACAAGCGCCACTCGTGAGCTGCAGGCAGCACTGCGTAGCGCAGACAATCGTGGCGCTCCAAATCCTCGGGGCGCTCGGGACGGCCGCGAAGCGCAAGGTAGCTGGGCGCGGCGCAAACATGCAGGGTCGTCAGGGCCAGACGCCGGGCAATGAGCCCTGAATCCTTGAGTTTGGTCACACGCAGCGCCACGTCGACGCGCTCCTCCACCAGGTCGATGAGGCGATCGTTCGGCAGAAGCTCGATACGAACGCCGGGATGCTCGCGCAGGAATGCGGCGAGGGGCTGAGCCAGCTGCTCGTGCGCCAACGTCACCGGAGCGCTAACCCGTAGCACCCCGTGAGCGGCCAGCGTCGTCGCCTGGGTGGCGGCACCGGCCGCTTCGAGCATCTGCCGCGCCAGCGCGTAGGTACGAACCCCCGCTCCGGTGGTGGTTACCCGGCGCGTCGTT
>DATDEV010000746.1:0-3320 GCA_036522995.1 Polyangiaceae bacterium | reverse complement strand
GGTCACGGGTTCGGTCACGGTCACGGGTTCGGTCACGGTCACGGTCACGGGTTCGGTCACGGTCACCGGGTCGGTCACGGTCACGGTCTCGGTCACGGTCACGGTCACGGTCACCGCCACCTGCGGACGCTACGGAGGCTTCTGCAACCGAGCTGCGAATTGGCAGCCCACGAGCTGAGAGGCTAATCCAGGCGCCGGGGGGATGGGGGATTGCTACTGGAGGCTTGGCACCGTAATTGCTCTTGTTGAGGGCAGCTGATGAATGGGCTGAAGATTCTGATTGTCGATGACCAGCCGGCGGTCCTGGCGGCGCTCGAGCTGCTGTTCGACGTGCATGGTCTCGAGACGATCGCGGCCAAGACGCCGGAGCAGGCGCTGGCGGCCGTGAAGTCCGAAGAGCTGGGGGTCGTGCTCCAGGACATGAACTTCCATCGCGACGCGACCAGCGGCGAGGAGGGCGAGGCGCTGCTGCACGCGATCCGCAGGCTCGACCCGGAGCTGCCGGTGGTGCTGATGACCGCGTTTCAGTCGCTGGAGGCTGCAGTGCGCTTGGTGCGCGCGGGGGCGAGTGACTACATCGCCAAGCCTTGGGACGACGACAAGCTGGTGGCGACGATCAAGAACCTGATTCGGCTGCGCGAGCTATCGCAGGAGAATCTGCGCCTGCGCGCCAGCTCGAGCCGGGCGCGCGCGGGCCTGGCCAACGAGCACGACTTGTGTGGGCTGGTTTACGCCAGCGCCGCCATGCACGAGGTCGTGCGCCTGGCCGCCAAGGTGGCGCCTTCCGAGGCGGCGGTGCTGGTCACCGGACCCAACGGCTCCGGTAAAGAGCGCATCGCCCAGATCGTGCAGGCCAACTCGCGGCGCAAGGGCAGGCCGTTCGTCAAGGTGAACGCCGGCGGCCTGCCCGACGACCTGCTGGAGGCCGAGCTGTTCGGGGCGGAGGCTGGCGCGTACACCGGCGCCAAAAAGCTGCGCATCGGACGCTTCGAGGAAGCCGACGGCGGCACGCTGTTTCTGGACGAAATCGGCAACCTGTCCAGCATGGGGCAGATGAAGCTGCTGCGCGTGCTGCAGACCGGGGAGTTCCAGCGCCTGGGCAGCAACACCACGCACAGAGTGGACGTGCGACTGATCAGCGCGACCAACACCGACTTGCCTCGCGCGATCGCACAGGGCTCCTTTCGCGAAGACCTGTACTTCCGCCTGAACGTGATCGAGCTGGCCATCCCCGCGCTCCGCGACCGCGCTGACGACGTGCTGCCGCTGGCCGAGCACGTGCTGGCTAGCCATCAGACGAGCAGCGGTCAGCCCTACGAGCTGGGGGTCGACGCTCGGCGCGCGCTCGTGGACCACGAATGGCCGGGCAACGTTCGCGAGCTGGAAAATCGCATCCAGCGCGCCACGTTGGTTTGCCAGGCTCCGCACATCACGGCCGCCGATCTGGGCCTTTCGCCCGGCGCCGCCTCGTCCGGCGCCGCGACCGGCCCGGCTATCGCCGCCAGCACGCCTGCCGCCGCCAGTAGCGGGAAGGCCAACACCGACGCCGAGCGCGCGGAGCTCGAGCGCATCCTGGTCGAAAGCGGCGGTGTGGTGTCGACGGCCGCAGCGCTGCTGGGCGTGAGCCGGCAGGCGCTCTATCGGCGCATGGATCGGCTCGGTGTCGAGCTGGAACGCCGCCCGAAGGGCTGAAGCGAAGCCATGGCGCGCTCGTCGATGCTCAGCGCCGCGCTCACGACCGCGGCTACCGCCGTGATGCTCTGCGGCCTGACCGGCGCGCTCAGCGGCAGCTGGCTGGCGGGCGTCGCGGTCGGTGCGGCGACCGGTGCCGCCTTGTGGCTACAGCGCCGGGCGCTGTCGGGCGAGCGCGACAGCTTGGAGCTCGCGGCCAGGACTGCGCGCACCGAACGCGGTGAGCAGGCGAGGCTGCTGCAGGCGGTCGTGGAAAACGCGCCCATGGCGATCGTCGTCTACGGCGACACCGGCAAGATCGCGTATTCGAACGCCCAGGCGCGCAGCCTGTTCGCCGAGGGCGCCTCGCTGGAGAGCGAAAACTTCCTGCGTCTGGTCCAGCGCGCGCCCGAGGGCCTGAAGCAGGCGCTGGTGCGTGACGGGGACGCGCTGTTCACGGTCGACGCATCGGGTCAGCCCGAAACCTACGCGCTCAGCCGGCGCTTCTTCGATCTGGTCGATGAGCGACACACCCTGCTGATGGTCAAGGAGCTGACGCCCGAGCTCGGACGGCAGGAAATCGACGTTTGGAAGAACGTGATTCGGATCATCAACCACGAGCTCAACAACTCGCTCGCTCCCATCTCGTCCATGGTGCACTCCGCGCGGCTCATCGCCCAGAACCCGGAGCAGCTGGGCAAGCTGGGTCGCGTTTTCGACACCATCGAGGAGCGCACGCAGCACTTGAATGCGTTCTTGGAGGGCTACGCTCGCTTCGCACGCTTGCCCAAGCCTCGACCCGAGCGCATCTCCTGGCAGCCGTTTCTCGACAATTTGCAAGCGCTGTTCCCCCAGGCTCGCTTCGGCTCGGCGCCGAGCCAGGAGGCCTGGTTCGACGCCGGTCAGATCCAGCAAACGCTCATCAACCTGCTCAAGAACGCGACCGAAGCTGGTAGCCCCTCCACCGAGATCGAGCTGCTGGTCGAGATGGCTGCCGATGGCGCGGCCACCATCACGGTCGCCGATCGCGGCGGCGGCATGACCGACGAGGTGCTGCGAAGCTCGCTCGTGCCCTTCTTTTCTACGAAGGAAAAGGGCACCGGTCTGGGGCTGGCGCTGTGCAAGGAGATCGTGGAGGCGCACCGCGGCAAGCTCCGCCTGAGTCGTCGCCAGGGCGGCGGCATGGAGGTCAGCTGCTGGCTGCCGGGCAAGGCCACCGTGATCGCGCCGCCCACCGGACGGCTGACGCTCACCCGCGCCTGAAGGCGTCCGCGCGCGGCGCTGACGCGACACGCGTCCGGACAAGTGTCCGCGCGCGGTCGAATGGCCGACTGCGCTTACTTAAATGCGTAGCCGACGCCCACGGTGATGACCGGGCCGCTCTCGAACAGCACCTGCACCGCTTCCTTCTCGTCCGGCTCGAGCTCGCCCTCGACCACCTCCACGTTGGTGTCGTGGTTGAGCAGCTTCGCGTAGCCGACGCTGCCAATCAGGCTGAATCCGGCGCGGTGCATGAAGTCGATGCCGATCACCCCCTGCACGAAGTAGGAATCGTGGATGTTCAGCGTGACCGGGCTGCGGTCGGGGTCGCCGTCCGGCTGCTGACTCGGGTCGTAGGCGAAGTTGCCGATACCGGTGGACGCGATGAA
>DATDEV010000745.1:0-3771 GCA_036522995.1 Polyangiaceae bacterium | reverse complement strand
CCGCCACGCTGCTGGTGCCGGCACTGCTCGCACTGTTGCCGGCGCCGCCACCGCCGACGGCGCTGCCGCCGGTGGGCGCCGCGCTACCGCCATTGCCTGCGCCGCCGCTCGACGCACTGGCGCCGCTCGACGTGCCTGCGTTGCCGCGCCTGTCGCTGCCAGCGCCGCTCGAGCTCGAGCTGCCTCCCTGATCGAGCGGAGGCGAAGCGCCGGCATGCGGGTCTTGGTAGACGGAGCAGGCGAGCGCGCAGCAGCAGGAGAGCGGCCCCAGGGCCAGCAGCCGTGGCAGCGTCAGCGCCCCGCGAAGGCACGTTCTGCTAACACTGCAATTTGCCATGAACTGCTATTTCAGCACTGACAGCCAGGCGACCGATCGCGACGCTGCTCGCTCGTCATGTCCGGATCAACGGCGGCGACTCGAAAAATGCTTCGCACCCGGGGCGACGCGGGAGCGCCCGCCAGAACGCATGCCCTAGCGTACCGCGCGCACAGCGACACGTGGTCCTGCCGCGCCCAATGTAGGACGGCGCGCCTTCGGACAGCGCGTGATGCTCACACTGCGGTACAACCAGCAGCATGAGCGACGAGATTTCCGCCCAGCTGTTGCAGCGCGCCGAGCGCTTGATCCCCGGCGGAGTCAACTCGCCCGTGCGAGCGTTTCGCGCTGTCGGCGCGCAACCGATCTTCATCGAGAGCGCGCGCGGCTCCAAGCTGTTTGGCGCCGACGGCCGCGAGTACCTCGACTACGTGGGCAGCTGGGGGCCGGCCATCCTGGGTCATGCGCATCCGGAAGTGGTGCGCGCCGTGCAAACCAGAGCAGAGCTGGGCCTGGGCTTTGGGGCTCCCACCAAGCTCGAAGTGGAGCTCGCCGAAGCCATCACCGAGCGCTACCCGAGCATCCAGATGCTGCGCTGCGTGTCGAGCGGCACCGAAGCGACGATGAGCGCGCTGCGGGCTGCACGCGGCTTCACCGGGCGCGACGTGATCGTCAAGTTCGACGGCTGCTACCATGGTCATTCCGACGCGCTGCTGGTGAAAGCGGGCAGCGGCCTGGCCACCTTCGGCAACCCCGACTCGGCGGGTGTTCCGGCGGCGGTCGTGGCCAATACCGCCAGCTTGCCCTTCAACGATCCTGGGGCGCTGAGCGAGCTCTTTCAGCGAGACGGTGAGCGCATCGCCGCGGTGATCGTGGAGCCGGTGGTCGGCAACATGGGCCTAGTACCGCCGCAACCAGGCTTTTTGGAGCACATCCTCGAGCTTTGCCAGCGCCATGGTGCGGTGTCGATCTTCGACGAGGTGATGACCGGCTCGCGCCTTTCGGCCGGTGGAGCGCAGCGCCTGTTCGGCATGACCCCGGACATGACGTGCTTGGGCAAGGTGGTGGGCGGCGGCATGCCGCTCGCCGTGTACGGCGGCAAGCGTGAGATCATGGAGCATATTGCGCCGCTCGGTGCGGTGTACCAGGCCGGCACCTTGAGCGGCAGCCCGCTGGCAGTCGCCGCCGGTCTGGCAACGCTCGCTTTACTCGGCCCGGAGGTCTACGAGCGACTCGAAGTGGCGAGCATGCGCCTGCAAGTGGGCCTCGAGAAGGCGCTGCGCGACGCACGCGTCGACGGCGTCGTGCAGCGCGTGGGCTCGATGCTCACGCTGTTCTTCCATCGCGGCCCGGTTCGCTCCTGGAGCGATGCGGCCCGCGCAGATCGCGAGCGCTTCGCACATTTTCATCGCGGACTGCTGGCGCGCGGCGTCTACTTTCCGCCCTCGCAGTTCGAAGCCGCCTTCGTGTCGGCAGCGCACAGCGACGACGACATCGAGCGCACGCTGGAGGCCGCCCGCGCGGCGCTGGAGGGCTGAGCCATGCCGAGCCAAGCGCCTACGCAGTCGAGCGCACCCCCGAGCGCGCTGTTTCTTCACTGCCCGCGCTGCGCCGCGCCACGCGCCAGCGAGGGCGACGCGGTGCGCTTCGTCTGCGATGCTTGCGGCTTCGTCTACTACTACAACGTGGCCGTT
The DNA here is from genome assembly GCA_036522995.1 of Polyangiaceae bacterium. Classification (GTDB taxonomy): domain Bacteria; phylum Myxococcota_A; class Polyangia; order Polyangiales; family Polyangiaceae; genus PMG-095. The sequence goes on along the minus strand of DATDEV010000745.1, from coordinate 1,761 downwards.
TCGGCCTCGGTGCTGATCCTGGCTGCGGACGGCCACATACTGTTCATTCGGCGCGCACGCGATCCGAGCCAGGGCAAGCTGGCGTTGCCGGGCGGTTTCATCGACCGCGGTGAGACGGCCGAGGCGGCCGCGATCCGCGAGATCCGCGAAGAGGCCGGGGTCCAGCTGCCGAGCGTGGAATTTCTGGCGAGCTTTCCCAACCTTTACGCGTATCGCGGCGTCGAGTACCCGGTCGTGGACCTGTTTTTCGTGGGTCGGGTGGCGACGCGTGCGTCGAGCGCGCTCGACGACGTGACGGAAATCGTCTGGGCGTCACCGGGCGCGCTGGGCGAGGCAGATCTGGCTTTTCCCTCGCACGCGCGTGCCCTCGAAGCCTTCCAGCGCCGCTGAGCTTGCCGCGAAATTCTGCTAGACTCGCCCCGACATGCGCATCGATTGCCCGATCTGTAAAAAGGTCATCGAAGCCGCGCCGGAGGACTTCGGCCCGCGTCCGTTCTGTACCCCTCGCTGCAAGATGGTCGACCTCGGCAACTGGTTGAACGAAACGTATCGAATTCCGGTCGCCTCCCACGAGGACAGCGACGATCATTCACTCTCCTGAGCCATGGACAGTACCGACTCAGTTCTGCGCGCCATCACCGACGACGGGGCGTTCCGCGTGATCGTGGCCCGCACTACCGACACGGTGCAGCACGTGCTCAGCGCACAAGGCGCTCTGGGCAGCACCGGCAAGAACCTGGGCGATTTGGTCACCGGCGCGGTGCTGTTTCGCGAAACCATGGCGCCCAACCTGCGCGTTCAGGGCATCCTCAAGGGCTCGGGCGGCAGCGGTAGCCTGGTCGCCGACTCGCACCCTTCGGGCAGGACGCGCGGTCTGGTCCAGCTGGGTGGCGGCGCCCGTGAGGTCGCGATCGGACAGGGCGCCATCATGCAGATGATGCGCACGCTGCCGGACGGCAAGATCAACCAGGGCTTCGTCGAGGTGCCCGAATCGGGCAGCATTTCGCGCGCGCTCATGGAGTACATGCAGACCAGCGAGCAGGTCGTGTCGATGCTGGCCTTGGGCACGCTGCTCGAAGAAGGCAAGGTCACGGCAGCGGGCGGCTACCTGGTGCAACTATTGCCCGAGGTCGGGCGTGGTCCGCTGATGGTCATGACCGAGCGGCTCAAAGACTTCGAGTCGATCGACGCCCAGCTCCGTGCACCGGATTTCTCACCCACCGCCCTGCTCGAAGAGCTGCTCTACGGCATGCCTTTCACGCGGCTGGAGGAGAGCAGCATCGGCTTCGAGTGCTGGTGCAACGAGCTGCGCGTGGTGTCTGCCATCGCGACCTTGCCCAAGCAGGACATCGAGCACCTGCTGTCCAGCGGTGAGGTGCTGGAGATCGCTTGCGAGTACTGCAAGCGCGAGTTTCGCATCCCCCCCGCCCGCCTCCAAGGCCTCCTCGACGCCTCCTAGCTCGGGCGAGCAAGAAAACAGGGAGGCGGGGAGGCGAGGAGGTCGAGAATTTTTGGGGTGCGATCCGGGCGGAGCTCGGTGGTGGTGAGACGACGGCGTTCGATGTCGAGCGGCATACCCAACAAAAAACTCCCCGCCTCCCCGCCTCCCTGTTGCATTCATGCTTTAAGATGCCGCAGATGATGGTCGCGTTGGGTGCCGATGATGCGCTGCGCGTCGTGGACGCGATTGCCGAGTACTTGAAGGCGGAGGGTCACCAGGTGACGCGCTTCGGTAAGGCTGCTGGTGAGGACGAAGCCTGG
>DATDEV010000744.1:0-4433 GCA_036522995.1 Polyangiaceae bacterium | reverse complement strand
GGCCACTCGCGTTCCGGCCACTCGCGTTCCGGCCACTCGCGTTCCGGCCACTCGCGTTCCGGCCACTCGCGCCCTCTCCGCGCCCGTGAAGCCCTCCCCGCTTCTCCGAATCACTACGTGCACGTATCCAATAAGCGAAGCGAACCCCGCTAAAATGCGGGGTTTCGGCGTGCTGGGGGACGGCTTATTGGATACGTGCACGTATCCAATAAGCCATGCCCAACCCGCCAAAACTTGGGGTGTGCCGAATCCCTATTGGATACGTGCACGTAGTGATTCGGAGAAGCGGAGAGGGCGCGAGTGGCCGGAGCGCGCATCGCCAGAGCGCGCATCGCCGGAGCGCGCATCGCCGGAGCGCGAGTGGCTGTGCCCGTGCTCGAGGGGCCGTGAGGCATCGCCAGGTGCTGCTGTTGGTAGGCCAGGGTTCCTGGCGCGGGCAAGCCCGCGCGCGCCGCGGGCAGTTGCCCGCGCAGCGAGCGAGGCGGTCCTAGTAGCTGCCGTCGGGGAGCTTGAGGCCGCGGGGTAGGTCGAGCGGGGGGATTTGGACAGCACCTTCGCCGCCGTCGAGATAGGCGTAGCGGGCGGTGTTCGAGAGCACGCGCGCGACGTAGCCGCGTGTTTCCTCGTAGGGAATGCGCGCGACCCAGAGGTCGAGTGGCAACGCTTCAGCGGAGGCTAGCCAGCGGCTGACCGCTTGCGGGCCCGCGTTGTAGGCGGCCAGCGCCAGCGGCAGGCTGCCTTGAAAGCCGTCGAGCAGCTTGCGCAGGTAGGCGCCGCCGAGCTGGACGTTGGTGTAGGCGCGCGTCAACGCCGCACCCTCGAACGGCTCGCCCAGCTCGCCCGCTATCTTTTCGGCGGTCGCCGGCATCAGCTGGAGCAGGCCGACGGCGCCGACCGGCGAGCGCGCAGCGGGTCGGAAGCCGCTCTCTTGACGCATCACCGACCAGAGTATCCCGCGCGGCAGCAGGCGCTGTCGCTCGACGCTCGTCACCAGCGCCGCATACGGCCTTGGATAGACGCAGTCCCACATCCAACGCGAACGCGGACCAGGCGCGCGATCCAGTCCGGCGCGGCTCGCGGCGTCTTGGCCGATGCTGTAGCGGCGATCGGCGACCTCGAGCTGGCCGTACAGCTCGCACAGCGCCTCGCCCGAGCGCGGTGCGTGGCTGCGCTGTAGGCGTTTTTCCTGCGGAACGAGCGCGGCCGAGGCATCGCGATCGAGCCCGATGCGGTGCAGTGTCGCCACGTCCGCGGGGAGCTTGAGCTCGAGCGCGGCCGGCGTGGCTCCCGGGCTGGGCGGCTCGAGCCAGGCTGGCAATTCCGCGCCGAGCGCGCGCAGCCGCGCTGCCGCCATCAGCGCTGGAAAGCTGAGCGGAAACTTGCGCACCACCTCGCGAAAAGCCTCGAGCGCCTGCTCGCGCTTACCACTGACGAGCAGCGCCACGGCCATGAGCTCGCGCAGCTGCGCCTCGTAGCGAGCGTCCTTGGTGCGTGCCGCCAGCCGGCTCAGGAGTGGTTCCGCCTCTTGGGCGCGGCCGACGGCCAGCAGCGAGACGGCTCGCTCGTACGCGGCAGCGTCGCCGTAGCGCGCCTTGGCGCCGCGCTTTTGCAGGTAGGTGCCGTAGGCCGCCGCGGCCTTGTCGAAGTTGCCTGCAGCCAGGTAAATGCGTGCGATCGACAGCTCGGCCTGCTCGGCCCACGGCGTGGTGCCGAAGCGCTGCATCACCAGGCGATAGCCCTGCTCGGCGCCGCGTTCGTCCTGGGCGCGCGAGCGCGAGCGCGCCACGTAGTAGAGTTCCTTGGCCGCGTCCTCGGTGCCGAGCTGGCTGGCTTTCTCGAACAACGCCGCCGCAGCCACGTAGTCGCCGCGCGCATTGAACAGCGCCAGACCGCGCAGCGAGAAGAACACGCCCGGGCGCGCGACACGCGCCCCCTGCTGCTCGATGAACGACAGCTCGGCCTCGAGCTCGCCAACCCGACCGGCTCCGGCCAAGGCGCGGGCGCGCGCCAGGCGATCGGCAGGACCGAGCGGAGACTTGTCACCCAGCTCTCCCAGCTTGACGGTCGCGATCTTGGCCTCTTCGGACAGCGGCGCCTCCAGCGCGACGAAGCGGAAGTCGGCCGCCGACAAGCCCTGCCGATCGAGCTTTTGGCCAGCCAGACCGCGTGCCAGGCGCAGCGCGACCTCGCGCTCCTTCAAGCCCCGGCCCTTCTTACCGAGGCCGGCCAGGCCCCGCTCGGCCACCTTGTACGCGCGCTCGGCGTCGCCGGCTTCGAGCCAGGCGCGCGAGGCGCCGGCCAGCGACAGCGCGTCGCCCCGCTGCTCGAGCAGCGGGGCCGCGGCCGCCGGAGAGCCTGCTGCCAGGGTCAAGCGCGAGCGCAGCTCGCTGAGCTGAGGCCCCAGCGCGGGCAGCGACTGCTCCAGGCCCGTGAGCAGCGAAAGCGCCGCCTGCGCCTGGCCCAGCTCGAGCCGCGACCTCGCCCAGGCAAAGCGCAGCTCCGCCCCTTGCTGAGCTTCCGCCGGCAGCGCCAGAAACGCGCGCTCGGCCTCACGAAAGCGATCTTCGCGCAGCGCGTCCGCCCAAGGCGGAGGCGGGCCCTCCGGCACGCTCGGCGCTTCGGCGCCGGCCTTCGGCACCGCGCTAGGCGCCAGCCGCGACAGCGACGGAGCCGCCTTGGCCTGACCATCGGGATGGCTATGACAGGCTCCTGCCGCGAGCAGGAACAGCCAGACGCGCGCGGCTACCAACCCCATCGGTACTCGGCCCGCAGCAAGGCATCGAAGAGCTCGGAGTCGGTGTGACTGAGCGGGATGTCGAAACGCAGCGTGGCGCCGAGCCCGAAGCTGCGCGTCACCGCGTAGTCGAGCCCCAGCCCCAGGCCGAGCACCACGTCGTGCTGCTCGTACGGCAGGCCCAGGCGGGGCGCCTCGAAAAAGCCGTTGTAGCCCGCGTACACGCCGCCCCACGGGATCCAGCGCAGCACGTCGAGCTTGTAGACGAGCCCGGCCGAGGCAGTGAGCGCATACGGATTCTCGCTGCTACCGAGCTGGTAGCCGCGCGCGGTAACCTCGATGCGCGCATCGAACACGTCCGACAGCCCGTAAGCCGCGTACGCTCCCAGCGCCGGGCTCAGGGACAGACCGCTGCCGTCCGCCACCCCCCTCCCTGCCCCCAGGTGCCACTCACGCTCGAAGGCGCTGGCGCTCACGGAAAGCGTGCTCGTCGCGAGCGCGAAGCCAAGTCCAAGTGCGCCTGCCACCAGCCTCATTTGCGCCTCCCTTACAGCATATTCACGGGGTCCACGTCGATAGCCACCCGCACCTGCCGATCCGCCGGCGCGCGCGCCACCGCCAGGAGCGCCGCGCGCAGCGCCGTGCGGTCGGCCGAGCGCACCAGAAAGCGATAGCGAAAGCGATTGCGCAGGCGCACGAGCGGCGCTGGCGCAGGTCCCAGCACCTCGGCGCTCGGCCCGTCCTCCCGCTGCCCTGCTGCGCGCGCCACGCGCGCCAGGTGCTCGGCAGCGCCGCGAGCCCGCGCCTCCTCGAGCGCGTCCACCCTGACCAGCGCTAGCCGCGAAAACGGCGGATAGTTGAGCTCCTGACGTAGAGCCATCTCCTGCTCGACGAAGCCGCGCACGTCGTGCGTGGCAGCGAACGTGATCGCCGGGTGATCGGGCGAGCGAGTCTGAATCAGCACGCGCCCCTTGACGTCCCCGCGCCCGGCGCGACCGGCCACCTGCACCAGCAGGTGAAAACTGCGCTCGGCCGCGCGAAAATCCGGAAGCGACAGCGCGGCGTCGGCGTTTAGCACCCCGACCAGGGTCACGTTGGGCAGATCGTGGCCCTTGGTCACCATCTGCGTGCCAACCAGAATGTCGATCTCGCCGTCGCGCATCCGCGTCAGCACCTTCTCGCTCTTGATGCCCGCTGCCACGTCGCGATCCAGCCGCGCGATGCGCGCCGCTGGAAAGCGCTGCTGCAAGAGGCTCTCGATGCGCTCGGTGCCCGCGCCCTCTTCGGACAGCTCGGCCGCCTGGCATTTGGCGCAGCGCTCGGGCACGGCCGCCGTGTAGTCGCAGTAGTGGCACACCAGCTGCGCGCGGCGCGCGCGGTGCAGCGTCAGGCTCACCGAGCAGTGCGGGCATTCGCTGATGTGACCACAAGTCTCGCAGATCAGGCTCGGCGCAAAGCCGCGGCGATTGAGGAACAGGATGGCCTGCTGCTTGCGCTCCAGCACCTCCTCGAGCGCGCGCGTGAGCGGCACGCTGAGCAGCTTTTCACCGGCGATGCCGGACCCGACGCGACGAATATCCACCACCTCGACGCTAGGCAAGATGGCGGTCGCACGCGCACGCGCCGGCAGCGAGAGGTGTAGTAGCCGGCCTTCACGCACCAGCGCGATGCTGGCCAGCGAGGGCGTGGCCGAGCCCAG
>DATDEV010000743.1:0-2470 GCA_036522995.1 Polyangiaceae bacterium | reverse complement strand
CCAGGTGCGGGCTCCCGCGCAGGCGCATCCCCGCCCTTCCTACCGGCGGAGCCACCTCCGCAATCGCCGCCAACGGGCACTCCGCCAGCACCCCCACCGTAATCCGGCTCACCTTTGCCGCCCGCCATCCCGGAGGCAGCCGGGGCCCCGCCCGGTCCGCCAACGCTCATCAGTGCCTCTTGGCAGACGCACGTCTTCGCTCCGCCGCCGAGGCCCGCCGGCCCTTCGGAATTGCCAGCTAGCGCTCCCGGACTCGGGAAGGCGTAGCTCGTGAGCACACCCGGGGTGCCGACCAGGCCCTTGCCAGCCTTCAACGTCACCCGCTGCAGCACGACGTGCGCGGAGTCGCGCACCAGTGCGGTCAGCGCCGTTGCGCCTGCTCCAACAGCGTCTCCCACCTGAAAGGCGATACTATCGATCATCACCTCGGCGGCGCCCGCCGTGATGCTGAGCGCGGGTCCAGCCGAGAGGGGCGCGAAGGTCGGACGCTTGGCCTCGATGCTCCAATCGGTGCACTTGAAGCCGCCATAGATGCGCGCGCCGCCCGTGATGCTCACGTGCTCCAGCTGGTAGGTCGCGTTGCAGACCAGCACCAGCTTTTTGCCCGCAGCGAGCTTGACGGCTTCGGTGAGCGTCGCCAGCGGCGCCTCGCGCGTCCCCGCGTTGTCGTCATTGCCATCGGGCGACACGAACACGGCGTGCTCGTCACCCACCAAGCAGCCCTCTTCGAACGGACTCAGGCTCGGGTCGCACACGTGCGGGGCGCCACCGGCTCCGGCTTCACCCGACTGCCCGGCGGCGCCGAACGTGCCGCCGGCAGCCATCCCTGCGCCAGCTCCTGCCTGACCGCTGCCGCCGCCGCCACGGCCGCTTTCGACCAGGCCGGCTGCGCCGCCCATGCCGTCGAGCCCGCCCTCGCCGCCGCTACCGCCGCCGCTACCGCCGCCGCTGGGGCAGGACGCCGACTCCTCGCAGCTCTGAAACTCGTCCGAGCAAGCCCCGGCCAGCCCAACGCCGGACGCCAACAGCGCGATCCATCGAATCCCAGGCACCGAGCGACCAAGCCGGACGCGCATGACTTTCAAGACCAGCACCGTCGCGCACCCAAAGCGCGTCGTCAACCGCCCAAGCCTCCCTCGCCAGCATCTCTCAGTCACCTTCCAGCGCGTTCCCGTATCCTCAGCAGCGTCAGGGAATGGATAGGGGCGCCCTTCGCACGATCGCTCGACCGAGCTCGGCGACGTCAGCGCTTGGATGGCTCGAAAACCCGGCCTTCGCTCTTGCAGAGTAGCTGTACGACCTGGCGTCCCGACATGATCGCCATCGGGACTCCGCCCCCGGGCTCGACCCATTGACCCGCCATGTAAAAGCCCGCGAGACCCGGAAGCTGCTTGGAGACGTGATGCAGCATCGCGTCCACGCTCGGCAGCCAGCCCTCGTACGCGCCGTGCCAAGAACGAGCCATGTTCCAGTACGTCAGCGGCGTGCTCACGTCGACCGTCCGCACGGCACCGATCAGCGCTGGAAGCTCACGTTCCAGTCGATTGAGCACGAGCCCGGCGATCTGGTCTTTGGCTGAGTTGTAGTCACTTCCGCGCGTCGCCCACCACTCGTAGTCCGTATTGAGCAGCGCCTGGACGACCGTGTGGCCCGGCGGTGCGAAGCCCGGGTCGTCGTTATAGATGCGCAGGTAGAGCCTCTCGTTGGCGTAGTTGCCAATCCAAAGCGGCTCGATACCGTCGATGAGCAGCGACGCCGGTACCTCGGCGAGAGGCGTGCTGACGCCGAAGCTGACGAGCACGATGGGATTGAACTGCTTCCAGCGCTCCAGCCTGCTCGTCAGCTCGTCCGCCGCGTAGCGGCCGCCGAGCAAGCGCAGTACCGTTTCGGGTGCGCTCGAGACAAGAGCCAGTCCGACGAGCTGTGTGCCCGCGCCGAACGTGAGGTACTGCACCGCAGCGAGCTGTACGCACAACTGTCGCACCTCAAGCTATCGGCACTACGCAGTGCGCCCTAGCCTGGCGCGCGCAGGTGCCGGCTCGCAGCTTCGCCAGGTACGGCTCGTGTGGCTAGCGGGCTTGAAGCGCGTTGGCGACCGAGAACAGCACTCCCCAGAGCAGCAACGCGAGCCAGAGAGCGCGCGCCATGTGGATCACGAGGGGCTGAGCTAGGTCGAGAAATCTCGCTTGGATCATGCCGTCCCTGCTGCACGTTTCAAGCCAGGCGATGTCCGTGGTCGCGCGTGATCGTTCCCCCTTTCGTGAGCGACAGCCTCCAGGTCACGCACCCCTTGCAGCGGACGCGGGGCACAGCCTGCAGGAATTGCGGCGGCTGGCAGGGGCCTCCACGTCACTCACGATCAACTCGGCCCGAAAGCGCGCGGGCACACCCAATGCAACGCCAAGCTGCGGAGGTACATATGTCCAACCAACGTGAGCTGAAACCCGCCAGGAAAGAAGCTATCGAGCGA
>DATDEV010000742.1:0-8630 GCA_036522995.1 Polyangiaceae bacterium | reverse complement strand
AGCGCGCCGGGCAGTAGCACGCTGCGTGCTATGGTCCAGCCCGGATGAAGCGCGTTGCCGTTCTTTTGGGAATGGTCGCGGCCATACCCAGCGCCGCCTGGGCTCAAACGCCGCCTCCGACCGCTCCCCCCTCCTCCCCCGCACCGGCCCCCGATCCCGGGTCGACGCCGCCCCCGGCTCCCGCGGCGCCGCCGTCCCCCGCTGGAGCGCCCGCGCCCATCCCGTCGGGCGACCCGCTCTACACGCAGCCGCCGGGCGTGCAGCCAGCAGGCGCGCCGGCACCGGGCCCGCAGCCGCCGGCTGGTGCGCCGCCAGCGCCGGGCGCGCCGCCGCCTCCGTTCGAGCCCCCGCCCCCGCCAGGGGCGGTCTACGAGCCGCCTCCACCGCCGGTTGCCAAGCACCTGGCGCCGCGCATGGCGCTCTCGGTGAGCGCCCGACTCGGCTGGTTCTTTCCATTCGGCAATGCTTGGGCAGACGGCAAGGTGGTCGAGGCCACCCCCGTCAACTACGTGGTGCTGGAGGGAGTGCCGTGGACCAGGTACGCCAGCTCGGGACCGATGTTCGAGCTCGACGTGGGGCTTCGCGTCGCTCGCAGCTACACGGTCTTCGCGCTGTGGGAGCGCGCTCAAACCCGCTCCGGTAGCGACAACAGCTCATTCGACGGCGAGCAAGCCGGAGGCGACTCCGACTTCTGGGCGGTCGGCCTGCGCGCCAACTCGGATCCCAACCGCATCGGCTTCGTCACCGAGGTCGCGCTCGGCTACCGCCGGGCGCGTACCAGGTTCGACAACGGCACCGAATACCAATTCATCGAGGCTCCGTTCGAAGCGCGCCTGGGGCTGGGCGGCGAGTACCGTACCAGCCGCTTGATGGCCTTCTCGCTACTCGGCACGATCGGCGTAGGCTCCTTCGGCAACATCGAGCGCGTGGGCGAGCGCGGCCCCCCGGTCACCGACGGCAACGACGTCGCCGATGGTCACGCCTGGGCGACCATCAACCTCGGCGCGCACTTCGATCTACTGCCGACCAAGGACTAACCACGTCTGGGGCTACCTCCATCCTGGTCCCTCGTGGGCAGGACCTGCGGGATTCACAGGGAGATCGGGAGATCGGGAGTCGTGCGAGCGTGAATGGGGCGCAGAAGTTACAGCGCTACCCCATGAGGTGCATCACGATGCGGGTGCCCTTGGGCTGCCGCTGCTCCACGCTGATGTGACCGCCGTGGGCCTCGGCGATCTGCCGCGTGATGGCCAGGCCCAGCCCGGTGCCATGCTGCTTGGTCGTGAAAAACGGCTCGAACAAGCGCTGGCGCGTGGCCTCAGGCATGCCCACGCCTTCGTCGTCGACGGTCAGGTCGATGCCGCCATCGGCGGCCGTGCGCAGACTGACCTCGACGTGCCCGCCCTGGGGCATGGCCTCGCGCGCGTTGCGTAGCAGGTTGAGCAAGGCCTGGCGTATCTGCGCTTCGTCGATCGGCAGCACGCGCTCGTCGGCGTCGTTCACGAACGATAGCGTGGCGCCGGCTTGCGCCAGCTCGCGGCGTACGAACTCGCAAGCCTCCTCCACGATCTCGCTCAGCTTTTCCGGGCGGAGCTCGTGCGGCCTTTGGCGTGCGACCGACAGGTACTGCTCGCTCAAGCCGGCCAGGCGCTCGACCTCGGCCTTGATCGCGCGCAGCAGGCTGTTCGCCTCTTCGGCGCCCGGGGGCAGCTCTTCCTCCAGTAGCTCCAGGTTCAAAGCGATCGAAGAGAGCGGATTGCGAATCTCGTGCGTGACGTGGGCAGCCATCTTGCCGATGGTGGCCAGGCGCTCGGCTGCAACTAGCTGCTCGTTGGCGCGAGCGATGGCACTGACCATGCCCTCGAAGGTGGCGGCAAGCTCGCCGATTTCGTCGTTCGACACCACCGCGGGTCGGGGTTTGAGATCGCCGCGCGCCACGGCCTTGGCCCGCTCGGTGACCAGACCCAGCGGCAGCAGCATGCGCCGCGCGTAGGCCGCCATGCCCGCGCCGATCAGCAGTGTGATCACGGTCAGCGAAATCAAGAGCCAGGTCGCCAAGCGTTCGCGTGCTCGCGCTTGTGCCACCAGCCGGTCCACGCTCTGCTCGACGCGCTTCTCGAGCTGGGCGAGCCGTTTGGCCGACTGGAAGCCGCGCGTGACCAGCTCGTCGCGCAGGCGCTCGGCCTGCGCCACGTCGCGCCGATCGAGTGCTTCGAACATGCGGTCGAGCCGCTCGGCGTCACCGCTCACGAAGCGCTCGGCCTCGTCGATGTCCTTCAGCAAATCGCGACCGATGTCGCGCGACTCGCCGGCGCCCTGCTCCAGGAAGGCGTGTGTGACGCGGGCTCGCGCATCACCGAACAGCCGCGGCCGCCCCATGCGCAGCGCGAAATCGAACCACACGCGAATGTCGGCCGGGTTGCGGGCGGACGTGATGTGGTTGAGCTGCGTATTCCAGGTGTCCTGCTTGGCCACCACGTCGCGTACCGCCAGCGCCAGCGGAAAGTAGCCGGCGCGCATCAGGTTGGCCTCTTCGACCGCCTGGCGTTGAGCGAACACGCTGAAGCCGGAGGCCGCCGCGAACGCCACGACCACCACCGCGAACGAAGCCAGAACGCGCGCCGCAACCGGACGGCGAGGGCGGCTTTCAGCCATCGTCGACCAACCCCTTCGCCAGTAGTGTCACCAGATCGACCACTTCGGCGCCCGTGCGCCGCATCCAGCTGGTGCTCGAAGCGCAGCTCGTTACGAGCGTGCCCCCACCCAGCCGCCCATGTTCTCGGGCCAAGCGCTGCGCTGCGGCCTCGGCGACCTCGGGCATGCTGACCGGCAACATGCCGCCGGCACCCGAGCAACGCGCAAGCTGACGCACGGTTTCGAGCTCGCGCGGAGCAGACCCGCTCAGCCGCTCGAGCAGCTGGCGCGGCTCGTCGTACAGGCCCAGGCCGCGGCCGAGCGCGCAGCTATCATGGTAACGAAACTGCGTAGCCGGCTCTGGCAGCGCCGCGAAGCGCGAGGCGTGGCGCGCAGCGAGCTCGACCAACGTGAGCGGCGCGAGCTCGGCGAGCTCCAGCGCACAGCGAGGGTCCTGCACCAACAACCGCGCATCGCCCAGCTCCGCTCGCAGCTCGTCACGCCGAGCTCGAGCCGCAGCCGGATCACCCGCCGCGCGCTGCCAGGCGCCGCAGCAACCGCTCAGCAGCCGCACCGGGCCCGAAAGCGCGCTGGCCAAGCGAATACCGGCGCGCGCGTCGTTGGGCAGCGCCTGAGCGTAGCGACAGCCGAGTAGCAGCGCGCTCGAAGCCCGGCGCGTGACTCCGCGCTCGTGCCCGAGCCGCCGCACTGCCGCGAGCTGCTCGCCGTGGATGACCGCCTCGCGCTCGAGCAGGGCAGTGATCGCGGCCGGCGCCTGGCCGAGCGCGACGTAGGCCGCGCGCGCGTCGTTCAGCGTCTGCGTCACCGGGTTCTTGTGATCACAGGCCTCGCGACAGCGAAAGCAGTTGCTGCAACCCCACGCCAGCTCTGCCGTTTCGGCGTCGAGCCGCCCCGTCGCGGCCGCGCCGTAGGCCGACGTCATCTTACCCCACGGCGTGAGCGCCTCACGCGGCTGCTGCTCGGAGACCACGCAGGTGGCGCGACACAGCTTGGGGCAATAAGCGCACTTCGACAGCTCGTCCTTGCGCTCGTCGAGCATGGGCAAGCTGTGCGACGCCGGCATGGGGCTTTTCTACCACTACTCAGTCAGTCCCTGGCACGAGCAGCGCGCTCAACGGCTCAGGGCGTGGAGCGCGTGCCCTTGTTGCCCTTGCGTGGCGCTGACTTGACCTCGGGCAGCTCGGGTTGCGGCAAGCGCAGCTCGAAGCTGGCGCCCTGGGGGCTGGACTTGACCTCCACGGTGCCGCCGTGCTCCTCGACGATCTTCTTGACGATCGCCAGGCCCAAGCCAGTGCCGCCTTCCTTGCCCATGGTCACGAACGACTGGAACAGGCGCCCTTCGATGGCCGCAGGAACGCCGGGCCCGGTGTCACCGACGGCGATCAGTAACGTGCGACCCTCCAGCTTGCCCGTCAGAGTGAGCACGCCACCGCCCTCGGCCATGGCTTCCATGGCGTTGCGCGCGAGGTTGTGAACGGCGCGCGCAACGCGCGATTCGTCGAAGCGCGCCACGACCTTGGTGTCGACGTCGAGCCGGAGCTCGATCGGCTTATCCACGAGCTCCAGCTCCAGCTGGCGCCGCAGATCACCGAAGAACTTGTGCAGGTAGACGCGACGCACGAACAGCGTGCGCTCGCCGCGTGCGAACTCGAGCACCTCGCGCTGCAGGCCGGTCAGGGTGTCGAATTGCTTCAGCACTTCCTCGGCGTATTCGTGACGCTTCTTGGTGTCGCCGGCATCGGCCATCAGCTGCACGTAGCCGCTGATCACGGTCATGGGCGTCTTGAAGTCGTGAATCACCTGTGACAGCAGACGGCCGATCGACGTCAGCCGCTCGCCACGCTCGCGCGCCTGGCTGGCGAAGAACAGCCGCACCGCCGTCGACACGTTGGCACCCACCAGCTGCATCAGGCTCTCGTCTTCACCGGTGAAGACGCGCGAATCGGCGTTACCGAACAGCCCCACCGCGCCGAGCGGTTTTCCGTCACCTTCGAGCGGCAAGACCAACGCGGCGTCTACCTTGAACGGCAGCCCGCCCTCGACGCGCTCGTGCCAGTACGGGCTGCGCGCTGCCGGCGTGACGCGCAGCACCTCGCCCCGCGACATGGCCGCGGCCAGCAAGCCTTCGCCGGCTTTGACGCCGATGCGCTGCAAGGCCTCGGGCGCGTCGACGTCGTAGACGAACTGCACCAGGTCGCCAGACTCCTCTTCGACCACCAGCAGCGCTGCCCCGCGCGCCTCGGCCGACTTGGCGCACAGGCCGAGCAGCGCGCGCGCCAGGTCCTCGAGCGACGTCGCGCGGCCCGTGGCCCGCTCCAGCTCGAACAGCAACGACAGGTCGCGCAGCCGCCGCTCCAGCTCGCCCTTGGTGTCGAGCAGCTGCTTGTTCTTCTGGATCAGCGACAGGAACAGACGCGAATTGTCGATGGCGACGGCAGCTTGCGTGGAAAGCGCCGACAGGATCGCCTCGTCCTCGGTCGAGAACTCGTCGGCCGCGCGTTTGTTCAGGATCTGAATCACGCCGATCGTGCGACCCACGTGATTCTTCAGCGGCGCGGCCAGGATCGTGGACGTCACGTAGCCGGTAAGCACGTCCCAATCCTTCTCGAAGCGCGGATCGGAGTAGGCGTCGCGCACGCGCAGCGTGCGACCGGTATCGGCGACCAGGCCGGCGATCCCGTGGCCGACCTTCATGCGGATGGAGCGCACCTGCTCCCCCACCATCATGCGGCTGACGAGCTCGTTGTTGCTCTCGTCGAGCAGGTACAGCGTGGCGCGATCTGCCTCCACCAGCTCCGTCAGCTTGCCCAGGATGAGCTCGAGCAGGTCGTCCAGGTCGAAGGTCGTGCCCAGCGCGATGCCGACCTCGCGCAGGGCCAGCGACACCCGCTCCTCGTGACGCAGCGCGGCCAATAGCTCCGAGACCGAGCGAATTCGCTCGGCTTGAGCTCGCGCTTGCAGGCCACCGGTGCTGGTCACCCAGCGATCGAACCACGAAACGCCGCTGCTTTTCCACCACGCTTGCGGCCCGTCGAAAGATTTGCGCAACTTGACCGAGTCATGGCTTTGAAGCAGCTGCAGTTGCTGGTGCGTGGGCGCGTCCAGGGTGTGTACTTCCGGGCGTCCACCCAGCGCGAAGCGCGCCGGCTGGGCATCACCGGTTGGGTGAAGAACCGCGCCGACGGTACGGTCGAGATCTGCGCGGAAGGCGAGGAGGTGTCGATCCGGGAGCTGTACGGTTGGGCTCAAAAGGGCCCCAGCGCCGCCCGCGTGGAGCGCGTGGACACCCGCTGGCGCAGCTTTACCGGCGACTTCCCGGACTTTCGCATCCTCGACTGATGCTCGGCCGAGCCCCTCGCTGCTTGGTGCTTAGGTCGTGCCTGCTGTCGCTCGCGCTCGCGTCCGCGAGCGTGACGTTGCCGGTGCGCGCCGACGCCGACGCCGCGCCCAGTGCGGAGCGCAAGCTGCCCGAGCTGCCGACGCCGCCCAGCATCGAGGCCAAGCGCCCAGAGGCCTCGGACTTGGCGGACGTCGACGCGCTGCTGGGCAGAATCGTGGCCGAGCAGTCCACTGATCGCGAGTCAGCGGTGCGCGAGCTGCTCGAGGCGCAGCCCAAGCAGGTGGCCGCGCTGCGCTTCCGCCTCGGCTCGATCGCCGATTCGGCCGACAAGGAGGCGATGAAGCGCCTGCTGCTGAAGGCGCGGCGCGAGCTGCTCAGCCAGAAGGACGACGAGGAGTCCGAGAAACCCGCCAACGGCGTCGACTACCTGGCGCAGCTGACCGACAAGGCCGAGCCTAAGTCGGAGACCTGGCGCAATCTGGTCTCGGTGCTGGCGCTGGCGCGCATGCTGGAGAGCGTCGCCAGCGTGGAAGCGGTGCGCGGGCTGATCGAGGTCTATGCACGCTACGGAGAGTTTCTGCGCATTACCGTGCAGAATGGGCTCGGTCGCCTGGGCGAGAAGGCCGTGCCGGCGCTGATCGAGGCCGAGCGGCACCCGGCTGAAAAAATCGCCAAATGGGCCGTGCGCCAGCTCGACATGCTGGGCAAAGGCATCCCGAGCGAAGCGGTGCAGACGCAGGACCAGGCCGTGCTGGCCGACGTGCTGCGGGCGTATGGCAGAACCCGCAACCCGGACGCGGTGCGCATCGTGGTCTCGTTCGCCAACAGCGAGCGAGCACAGGTGCGGGACGCCGCTCGGCAAGCGGTGGCGCTGCTCGGCGAGGTATCGACCTGGCAGCTGCGCGACAGCTACGAGAACGTCGTTGGCAAGAAGCCGCCGCGGGATTGGAGCTGGGAGCGCACCGCGCGCGAGCTGTTTGGCGAGCTCGATCGGCTGCGCTCGGCTCAAGTGGGCAAGTTGTTCGACGAGGGGCGAGCAGCCCGGGGTCGTGGTGACCTGGTCGCCATGCGCCAGAGCTTCGATCAGCTGCTGGCCCGCGATCCCAACTTCGCCGAGCGCGCCGAGCTTGCCGCGGGTTACCTGGCCTACGCCCGGGCAGAACAGGACAAGGCCCCGGGCGAGGCGATCATCGCGCTGCGACGCGCCGAGCGGCTCGATCCGACCTCCAAACCGGCCATTAGTCTACGCCTGACCCTGGACGCCGAAGCGCTGGAGGCCAAGGGCATCGCCGACATCACCCTGCTCGAGCGCGCGCTCGAGCTCGACCCGCAGAACACACGCGCCCAGCGCGCCCTGGCGCGCTTCGAGCGCGGCGAGCCGAAACGTTCGGAGAGCGCGCGCACCATCGCCGCCGCCTCGATTCTGGGCGTCGCCGCCCTGGCCATCGGCTTCATCCTGCTCCGGCGCGGGAAACCGGACGTCGAGAGCGAGTCGAGCAGCGCGGGCGAAGCCGCGCCAACCGCGGCAGCACCGGGCAACGACGACGCCAGCGATCAGCCCGGTTAGCCGCAGGTGGGCCCGCCCTGCGTCAGATGCGGCCCTTCTGGGGCCTGACAGGCGAGAAAAGCGCGCGCGCGTTGAACGCCTCCCGGGCTGCCGGGCACGCAGGGTGGAAGCACGTTCGGGTGCCCTACTGGTTTCCCCGATCACCGGGGGCCGGGAAAGGTGCGCCCTGATTCAGGGCGCGCGCAAAGCGCGGGAGGATCGGATGAATCGAGTAATCAAGGGTTGTGTCTTGAGCCTGCTGGGACTGGTGTCAGCTTGCAATATCGAGGACTGGGACGAGGAGTGCGAGGACGAGGTGGAGCTTTGCGGCTTCGACGGCTGCAAGGAACCGAGCCCCCCCGGCGACGATGACGACGACGATGACGACGGCGGCAGCGTGACCCCCCACAAGCCGAGCGAAGGCGGCACGACCTCTACCGGCGGCAACTCGGCCAGCGGCGGTAGCAGCGCTGGCACCTCGGCCAGCGGCGGCACCTCCAGCGGCGGCAGCGCTGGCAAGCCCCCGGCTGAGCCTGTGCCAACTCCCTGCGACCAGGAGAGCGACTGCGACCCGGGCTTCAACTGTTCGCCCGACACGCACGAGTGCACGCCTACCGATCAGGAAACCTGCGGGGAGCTACGCAGCGAGCTGTCCTGCGGCAACCGCGTCGATTGCACGCCGATCTATGCTGGCACCGGCTGCAGCTGCGGTCAGGATTGCGAGTGCGTCGGCGGCGAGCCGGGCTGCATCTGCGAGAGCTTCGCGTTCTTCGCGTGCGAGCCAGTACCGGCCGAGTAGCCCCCCGGGCTAGCACACGGCGGCTTCGCCAACCTGCAGCGGCAGCTCGAGCAAGCGAGCTGCCGCTGGCAAGGACACCCGCGTAGAGGGCAGCGCGACGCTCGGCGCTGCCTGCTCCAGCGCCGCACGCAGCGACTCCCGGACCGCGCTCCCGCCCTGCACATGTCCGCACCCTCATGCCCCCGTTTTGAGCAAGTGGCGTGCCGGCGCCCCGCAGCGTCCTCCCGCCGCGCTCAAGCTCTAACGGGGGCTTTTGGCACCTAGCCCGGTGCGAACCTCGACGACGTCAT
>DATDEV010000741.1:0-10363 GCA_036522995.1 Polyangiaceae bacterium | reverse complement strand
ATTTCGACGAGCTGGGCGAGTTCCGCAGCACCGATGCGGGACGGGCCGTCGACTCGGCGAGCAGCTTCAGCTTCCCCTCTTCCGACTACAGCATCGAGTTTGCCGACAGCACGACGCTCGGCAAGCAGCTGGCCGCAACCTGTTCGGTGAACCTGGCCTTCGCTGCACAACTTCTACGCGGCGCGCTGCGTTTGTCGGGTCGCTCGCTCGAACAGCGAGAGGCCGCCTACGAGGCCAGTCTAGCGCGCGTGCAACAGGGCTTCATTCGCGGCGGCATGACCTACCGCGCGCTGATCCGGGCGTACGCGCAAAGCCCGGCAGTGCTCGACCCATAGCTTCGAGAAAACGTCGTATGAATCAGCTTGGGGTAGCGGTATCGATCGAGGCAGCCTTGGACGGCAAACCCGTCCTCGAGCTGGACGCGATCTACCGCGAGCATTCGGCGGTGGTGTCGAAGTGGGTGCGGCGATTGTGGGGGCCGGGGGGGGCGGGGGGGGCAGAAGCGGAAGATCTCTTGCAAGAGGTCTTCCTGGTGGTGCAGCGTCGTCTCGGCACGTTTCGTGGCGAGGCGGCGCTCACGACTTGGCTCTACTCGATCACGGTGCTGGTGGTGAGCGGTCGACGGCGCAAGGAACGCTGGCGCCGGCTGCTCTGGCATCGCGCCGAGCCCGAGCTGCAGCTTCAGCACGAGCCGCAGGCGCCAGCGGTGGAAGACGACTTCGAGCGCGCAGAGTCGGCTCAGCTCGTTTACACGGTGCTCAACGACTTGAGCGAACGCGATCGCACACTCTTGATCATGTTCGAGCTCGAGCGCCTGCCGGGGGCGCAGATCGCCCTGATACTCGGCACCAAAGAAGGCAACGTCTGGGTGGGGCTCACCCGGGCACGCGCGCGCTTCCGCGCGGCCTTCGAGCGTCGCTACGGCGCTCTCACCCCCGAAGGAATAGAGGATCGCCATGTTTGAACCGCTTTCGCCCTGGGCCGAAGGCGCCCACGACGGCAGCTCACCGGAGCGTCGCCTGGCGCGCTTGTTCTCGGCCGTACCGGAGCCCAAGCCACTGGCGGACGTCGCCCGACAGCGCATTGGCCTGCGCCTGCGCAAGGGCGCGAAGCGCCCCAGCCGACTGATGCTGACGCGCCTGATCGCGGTGGGTATGGTGGTCGGCATGGGCGGCGCAGCCGCTGCCCAGTGGACCTCGCAGCGCTTTCTCGGTGTCCAGCAGCATGCGGCGATGCCGCGCCCGCGCGTCGTGGTCGAGCCCCCGCCTGCCGCGCCGCAGCGGGCGAAGTCGCCGCAGCCGGTCGAGCTCGTCGCTGTCGAGCCCGCGCCGCAGCCAGTCGACGCGCCCGTCGGGAGCGTCGGCACGTTCCCCTCGGCGCCGGCGGTGCAGAGCTCGCGCCTGGGCCTCGAGGCGGCATCGCTGGAGCGTGCGCTGTCGGCGCTGCGCGCCGGCGGTCAGGCGCAGGCCGCACGAGCGCTGGCGGACATCGAGCGCCACCTGCGCGAATTTCCCGGCGGCTCGCTGGAGCTGGAGGCGCGCGTGGCTCGCATCGATGCCTTGCTGGTGCTCGGACGACGCCACGAGGCGCAGCGTGAGCTGTCCCTCTTGCCGCTCGAGAGCGCGGGGCGCAACCGCGAGCTGCGCTTGATTCGCGCCGAGCTGCGCGCCGA
This sequence comes from Polyangiaceae bacterium, assembly GCA_036522995.1. Classification (GTDB taxonomy): domain Bacteria; phylum Myxococcota_A; class Polyangia; order Polyangiales; family Polyangiaceae; genus PMG-095. The sequence goes on along the minus strand of DATDEV010000741.1, from coordinate 8,691 downwards.
CAACGATTGCAGCGCAGCGCTCGCCGACTTCCAGGTGCTGCTCGCGCAGTCTCTGCCGGCGGCCTTCGAGGAGCGCGCGCTGTTCGGTCGCGGCGCTTGCCTGCTCCGCCTCGGTGATCCGCGCGGCGCCGAGCGCGATTTCGCGACTTACCTCGAGCGCTACCCGCACGGACGCTTCGCCGCGCAAATTCGCGCGCAAACCGCCAAGTAGGTGGAGCGCGCACCTCGCCCGGCGGGTATTGCTGAGCAGCCGGCGGACGTCTATCGTGACAGGCGATGCGTCTCGTCGTCCGTGCCGGAGCGGTAGGGCTCTGGCTGCTTGCCTCGAGCTCGCTGGCTCGCGCCGCCGAAAGCGAGCTGGCCAGGCCGGCTGCGGTCAGCGAGTCAGCTCGCATCAAGCCGGCCGCCGAGCGAAAGCTGGCGGGCGCCGAGCGTCCCACGATCAAGAAAAAGTCCGAGCAGAAGGCGCAGGCCACGCGCGGCGCTCGCGTCAGCCTCCAGATCCCCGGACGCCTGCGGCGGACGCTGGCGATCAAGATCGATCGCCGCATCGAGCGCAATATCTCTGACAGCAAGCAGCTGCGCATCGAGGCCATGGCGCTGCTCGGCAAGTTCATCGCGGAGTCTCCGCCCGACACGCCCGAAATGCCCGAAGCGCTGCTGCGCATGGGTGAGCTGGAGTGGGAAGACGGCCGCGACAAGTTCCTGGAGGACTTCAAGCGCTGGGAGCGGACGCCCACCGACCAGCGCAGCGAGCCGCCGACCCCGAACTACGCCAAGCCTCGCGCGCGCTTCCTGCGCGTGCTGAAGAACTACAAGAGTTTTTCGCAGTACGATCTGGCGCTCTACGTCGATGGCTTTCTGGCCAACGAGGAGGGCAAGTTCGAGGACGCGCTTGGGCGCTTCAACAAGATCATCGAGTGGTTCCCCAACAGCCGCTTCATCCCCGATGCGCACATGGTGCGCGCCGAGTACGAGTTCACCAAGGACCAGCCGAGCTACGAGACCGCCTATCGCGAGTACGAAGAGGTCCTCAAGTATCGCGACAGCGATCTGTACGACCTGGCGCTATTCAAGAGCGCTTGGACGCTGTGGCGCCTGGGGCGTACCGAGGAGGCCGCTCAGCGCTTCTTGAAGGTGTTTCAAGCGACCGAGGATGGGCCGCGCAACAAACGCAAGAGCCGGCAGGAGCTCGACGAGCTGCAGGCGGAGGCGCTCAAGAACCTGGTCGCGGTGTTCGTGGAGGACGAGAAGAACAGCGCCGAGGACATGTTCAAGTTCTTGGTCAAGGCGGGCGGAGACAAGTTCGCCGGTCGCATCGTGCGCGCGCTGGCCGAGGCGTTCTACGAACAATCACACTACGAGCGCGGCATCGAAGCCTACCGGCTGTTGATCAAGCTCGAGCCGACCAGCCCCGAGTGCAACGACTTCTCGCTGAAGATCGCGCAAGGCCACTCCACGCTCGAGTCCTGGAAGGAGCTCGAGGCCGACTACAAGCTGACCTTGAAGGAATACCTGGCGCCGCCCCCGGAGGCGGCCGGCAAGGCGAAGCCGAAGAGCTCCGGTTGGGTGCAGGTGCAACTGCAGGTCACGCTGAGCAGCGCGGAGCAAGCCACCGAAAAGCAGCTGCGGGAGGACGCAGTGGGCCTGCACGCCAAGGCGCAGGCCGACAAGACCAGCAAGGGTGAGTACCAGGCGGCGGCGGCGCTGTACGCGGTCTATCTGTCGCGCTTCGGCAAGCGGCCCGAGGCCTACGAGATCAACTATAACCTGGGCGAGATCAATTTCTATCACCTGAACAACGCCTCGGGCTCGGCCGAAGCCTACCTGGCGGCGGTGCGCATGAACCCCCAGGGGCCGCTGTCGCGCACCGCCCTGTACAATGCGCTGGCGGCGCTGGAGGTCGCGCGCGCGGCCGAGTTCGAAGCCGCCAAGGCGGCGGGCAAGAAGCAGCAAGAGTCGCCCACCGATCGCACGCTGACCGAGGCGATGGAGCTCTACATCAAGACTTATCCGACGGATAAGCAGGTCCCGGAGCTGCTGTTTCGCCAGGGCAAGCTCTACTACGACTACCAGGTGTATGACCCGGCGGTCAGGCAGTGGGGCCTGCTGCTGGAGAAGTATCCGAACGACCGCTACGCCGCCGCCGCGGGCGAGCTGATCCTCGACTCGTTCAACAAGAGCGAGGACTACGCCAACATCGAGACCTGGGCGCGGCGCCTGAAGACCGCGCCGTCATTCCAGACGCCGGAGCAGCAGGCGCGTCTGAACGGGCTGATCGTCGGCGCCGTGTTCAAGCAGGGCGAGCAGCTCGCGACCAAGGGCGAGCACGACAAGGCTGCCGCGGCTTACCTGCGCGCGGCCAAGGAGTTCCCCAAGGAGCCGCGCGCAGCCCAGGCGGCAGTCAACGCCGAGGTCGAGGCACGCCGCGCCGCCGATCTCACCACGTTGGCTGCGGCGGCCACGCTGCTGATCGAAAACCACCGCCAGCGCGAGGAGGCGGCCGAGGGCGTGTGGATCGCCGCGAACACCTACCAGGAGGTGGGCTTGTTCAGTCAGGCGGCCACCTATCACGCGGTGATCGTCGATAGTTGGCCCAAGAACCAGCATCACAAGGACGCCGCGTACAACGCCGTGCTGCTGCGCACGACGGTCGGCGAGCACGACAAGGCCATCGAGAGCGGCCAGAAGTTCAAGAAGTATTACCCGCGCGACGAGAGCGCCGACGAGGTCACGTTCTTGATGGGCAAGGCGCACGAGAAGGCCGGCAAGAAGGCCGAGGCCGCCGCGCTCTACGACGCTTATTCGCGCAGCGCCCGCAGTGTGAGCAGTCAGATCGAAGCGCTGGTGCGCCTGGCGACGGTCAAGGCGGGCGACGAGCGCGCCTCCAGCGCCGCGCTGGAGCGCGCCATCGGCATCTACAAGGCGCGCAAGAACACGGTCGACGATCGCGGCAAGTACTACGCCGCCAAGGCTCGCTACATGCAGGGCGAGGTCGTGCTGAAGAAGTTCCAGGAAGTGAAGATCGAAGGCGACGTCAAGCTGCTCAAGGAGCGCTTGAAAAAGAAGGCGGAGCTGCTGAAGAAGGCCGCCGAGGCCTTCCTGTCGACGGCCGAGATCGGCGCTGCCGAGTGGACGACCGCCGCGCTGTATCAGATCGGTGTGACCTACGAGTCCTTCTCCAAGGCGCTGCTCAGCTCGCCGCCGCCGGACAACCTGAGCGCAGAAGAGAAAGAGCTTTACCAGCAGTCGATCGACGAATTCGTGGTGCCGATCGAGGAGCGCAGCTTGGAGGCTTACGAGAGCGGTTGGCGCAAGGCCATCGAGCTCGGCATCTTCAACTCCTGGACGGCCAAGATGCGCGAGGCGCTCGGGCGCCTCAACTCCGAGCTGTACCCGCCGCTCAAGGAGCAGGGCTTCGAGATTCGCTCGCAAGGGCCTGGCGAGCTGCCGCCGCTGATCGACGCCACGCGCCGCAACGCCGGTGGCCGCAGCGAGCGCTTCTTGCTGCCCGGCGCCGGCGGAGTGGCGAAGCCGGAAGCCAAGGCCAAGGAGGAGAAGAAATGAGGTCCTCGCTGGCGTGCGTCTTGGGTCTGGCGCTGTCGCTCGGCCTCGCGGCTTGCGGTAAGTCGCAGCAAAAGGTCGAGGCGCCCACGCTCGCGCCGGCCAACCCGGTGGCGCTGGGCAAGATGGTGCAGGGCGTGCAAGCCGCCAAGGATGCGTCGGGCAAGGAGCGCGCGATCGGCTTGCTGGAGGAGGCCGTCAAAGCCGACGCCGGCCTGTGGGAAGCCCACTACAACCTGGGCGTGCTGCTCGCCGACAAGGGCGACCTGGCGCCGGCCGAGCGCCACCTGAACACCGCCCAGCAGCTGGCGCCGAACGCCGAAGACGTGACGCTGGCGCTTTCGGAAGTGCGGCGCCGTCGCGGCGACGCTCAGGGCGCGATCGACGCTCTGGCGCCGTTCGTCAAGGAGAACCCGGCTGCCAGTCACGCGCCGGTGGCGCTGATCGGCGCGCTGCGCGAGGGTGGCAAGATCGAGGAAGCCATCGCCCAGGCGCAGCAAGTGCTGGTACGCCACGCTGGCGATCCGCGCGCGCTGGCCGAGCTGGCGCTCTCTTACCTCGACAAGGGCGAGATCGACACGGCGGAGCTGCTCAGTCAGGAAGCCTTGAAGGCCGATACCAAGAGCGCGATCGCCGAGCGCACGGCAGGGCTCATCACGTTGAAGCAGGGTGACGATGCCGTCGCGTTTCGGCACTTTGCCCGCGCCAGCGAGCTCGACCCTCGTGACACGACCGCGCGCCTGAACGTCGCCATCGTGCTGCTACAGGCCGGCATTTACGACAAGGCCGCCGAGCAGTTTCGCATCGCGCTCGAAACCCAGCCCGACGATTCGGCGGCGGCGCTCGGCCTGGCTGCGGCACGCCGCGGCCAGGGCAAGCGCGACGAGACGGGTCCCTACCTCGAGGCGGAGAAGCTGATCAAGGGCGTGCTCGGGCGGGAGCCGAAGAACCTCGACGCCACCTATGATCTGGCCGTGCTCTACGGGGATTTCTTGAAACGCCCGGCCGAGGCCGCGCCGCTCTACCAGCGCTTCCTCGATCAATCGCCCAAGAACCATCCGGCCCGCGCGGAAGCCGAACGAGCCCTCGCGGCTGCCGCCAACCAGAAAAAATAGGCTGTTATCCAGTAAATAGCGGAACCGACCGGTGGGGGCTGGGGCCCCAACCGGCAACGAGACAGTCGCCGCTGTGTGTTACGCTGCCCGCGATGTTTGGTCGTGGCTCCAAGGCTCCCGCAGCCATCGCGCTCGTCGCGTCGCTGCTCGGTTTGCTCTTCGCTTCCTATTCGACGCTCGATTACGCCGAGCACCTGGACCGTCGCCTGCATGACGTGCATTGCAGCTTCATTCCAGGCGCAGCGCCCACCAGCGAAGCCGAGGCTTGCCGCGCGGCGATGTACAGCCCCTATTCGGCGCTGCTCAAGGACCAGTACTGGGGCGGCGTGCCCATCTCGCTGTTTGCGCTGGGTGCCTTCTGCTTTTTTGCGGCTTTCTCCCTATATTTGCTGCTGTCGGCTGAGCGCGCGTCGCCACGCGCCTCGGGCTTCTTCGCGCTGGTGGGGGTGACGCCGCTGCTGGTTTCGCTGCTGATGCTGACCATCTCGCTCACGCAGCTCGGGCACTTGTGCAAGACCTGCGTCGGTATCTACATCTCGTCGGGCCTGCTGGCCTTCGGCGCCGTGGCTGGGTGGTTGTCCAATCGGCGTGAGAGCGGTCGCCCGGTGCTGTCGTGGGCGCTGGTGCCGGCCTGGCTGGTCGGTCTGGGCATCACCACGCTGGTGCCTGCTGTCGTCTACGCGGCCAGCACCCCCGATCAGCGCCCCTACATCACGAAATGCGGCGAGATCAAGGTGTCCAAGATCAAGGGCGACAGCCCGGTGAAGCTGCGCGGCAGCCGCGCCGTGCAGCCGACCATGCTGTTCGAGGACCCGCTGTGCCCGACCTGCAAGGCGTTCCACGATCGGCTGGTGACCGAGAACATCATCGAGAAGCTCGACATCGAGCTGGTGCTGTTCCCGCTCGACAGCGAGTGCAACTGGATGCTCGATCATCCGTTACACCCTGGCGCCTGCATCGTCTCGAAGGCGGTGCTGTGCGGTCAGGGCAACTCACGCCAGGTGCTGGAGTGGGCCTACGCCGAGCAGGAATACCTGGCGCGCGCCGGCAAGGCCGGTGACGGCGTGCTGCGCGCGGCGATCAAGGAGCGTTGGGGTGAGAGCATGCTGCGCTGCGTGGACGACCGCAAAACCGACGTGAAGCTCAACAACCACCTGCATTTTGCCTCCGAGAACAACATCCCGGTGTCCACGCCGCAGATGTACCTGGGCAAGCGCCGCATCTGTGACGAGGATACCGACCTGGGCCTCCGTTACACGCTCGCGCAGCTCGCGCCGGAGGTGCTCAAGTGACGCAGGCGATGGATCCCTCGCAGCCCTCCGGCGACGGCCAGGGTCACGGCGCCATGGCCGGCATAGCAGCGCTCGTGCTGGGCGTACTGCTGGCTGCCGGCACCGCGCTGGCGGTGCGCTCCTGGACCTCCTCGGCAGGCCAGCGCCTGGTGGCGCCGGAAGCCGAGAAGCCCAAGGTGGCCATCGCCGATCAGGCCGAGGTCGCCTACTGCACGCCGCAATTCAAGCACGTCCTGGAGCGCGTGCTGCACGCCTGCGGCCTAGCCGAAGGGGAGGGCTCGCGCCGTGGCTGCAAACCCGCCGACGTGAAGACGTTCGCTTCGATCAGCGACGACGACTTCAACGCGCTGTTCACGCCGCTCAAGGATCGCGGCGGCGTGATCATGTTCGACGAAGGCAAGGACGACCTCGACGATCGAGCCAAGAAGATCCTCGAAGAGCGTTGGTTCGCGCGCAAGGGCGCGCGCTACTTCTTCGTGGTGGCGCGCGCTTCGAAGACCGGTAATCAGGACAAGAACCGCGCGCTCTCGCACCGCCGCGCCAACTCGGTGATGTATTTCCTCACGCAGCTCGAAAGCGACCCCGAAATCGAGAAGAAGGTCGGGCTGCTCTGGCTCGGTAACGAGTTCGCTCAGCTATCCAAGGAATACTGCGCTTGGCCCAATTCCAGGCCCGAAGAGAAATGCGACGAGGAGCCGATCAATCGCAGCGCCTTCGTCTCGTGGGTGGACTGCCGGCTATGAGGCGGCTCGCGCTGCTGATGTGCGGCGGGCTGACGCTCGCCGGCTGCGAGGGCAATAGCGACAAGAAGCCGGTCAGCGCTCCGCTCGAGCGCAGTCAGGTGGTCGCGGCCAAGCCCGGTGACGTGGCCCCTGCGCCGGCGGCAGTCATCACCAAAGTCACGACGAGCAGCGCTCCCAAGCAACCGCGCGCGCTGTGCGCCGGGCAGATGACGGGCGCTGGCCGAGGCGCGCCCAAGAAGCCAATCTCGCAGAGCGTGGCCAGCGGCGAAGCGGCCCTGCCCGAGAGCTTGCCGCTCGGCGGCGGCTTCACCTGGGTCAACTTCTGGGCGGCCTGGTGCGCGCCGTGCAAGGAGGAGATCCCGCGCCTTTTGCACTTCCGACAGGAGCTCGCCAAAACGTCGCCTGGCTTCCAGCTGAGCTTCGTTTCGCTCGACGACGACGAGCGCCAGCTCAGCGGCTTTCTCGCCGGTCAGCCCCCCTCCGGGCTGCGCCGAAGCTACTGGCTCAAGGAAGGCAAAGAGCGCGAGGAGTGGCTCAAGGCGGCAGGCCTCGAGAGCGATCCGGAGCTGCCTTTCCACCTGCTGTTCGACGCCAAGGGCAAGCTGCGCTGCGTCGTGAAAGGCGCCCTCGAAGACGCCGATCTCCCGGCGCTGCGCGGGCTCGTCTCTCTCTAACGCTCCGCGCGAAACATCGCGCCCGGGCCGTCCAAACGAAATGCGATTGGGGCTGGGATCCATCGCCACGCGACCGACCCAGCCCCTGATGTATGGTGCGTGTTCCAGCGTGGTTTGGAACCACGTGGAACCAAGGTCAGAGTCCGGCTAGTGTCGCGGGCTTACATGACCCGACGCCCCGACATCGCCGAAGTCGCTAAGCACGCCAAGGTCTCCAAGAGCACCGTTTCGCGCGTCATCAACGGCGGCTACGCCAGCGCCGAGGTGAGGGCTCGCGTGGCCAAGGTGATCGCGAAGCTGGGCTACACGCCCTGGACCACCGCCCGCAACTTCTCGCTGGGTCGCGCCGGCTCGTTCGGCCTGGTCATGGAAGACAGCCAGAACGAATGGATCACCCAGATCCTCGGTGGCATCGAGGAAGAGCTCACGTCGAAGCACATCTCGCTGTTGGTCGGCAGCCTGGTCTTGCGTGGCACCTACGACTCCGCCACCGTCACGTCGTGGATTCGTGAGCACCGCGTCGACGGCTTGATCTTCGCGCGCCCGGGCAAGCGTGAAAAGAACCTGATCGAGGCGGCGCGCAAGATCAAGCTCGCCATCGCCCTGATCACGCCGGATGAAAACTTCAAGGGCGGAGCGGTGCTGCGCAGCAACAACGTCGACGTCGGACGCGAGATCGCCGAGCACCTGTACGAGCTGGGTCATCGCCGCATCGCCTACCTGGGTGGTCCGGAGGACTCGCTCGACAGCCGTCAGCGCGCCCAGGGTTTGGAGGAAGGGCTCGGGCTGCGCAGGTTGAAGATTGCGCCCCAGTTCTTGATCTTCGCGCCGCGCTATCACCTGCACGAGGGCGTCGCTTTCGCGGAGAGGTGGCTGAAAATGCCGCGGCCACGCGCGCCGACCGCCGTGGTGTGCGCCAACGACGTGATGGCCCTGGGCTTTCTGCGCACGCTGCAGACGCACGGCATTTCGGTGCCGAAGGACGTCTCGGTCGTCGGTTACGACGACGTGCCGGCGGCTAGCCTGTTCTGGCCAGGGCTGACCACGGTGCGACAGCAGATGCGGGCGATGGGCGCCGCGGCTTGCCGCTCGCTGATGGCGCAGATGAATGGCGAGTCGCAAGACCGCTCGGTGGTCGAATTTCCGATGGACCTCGTGGTGCGGCAGAGCACCGGGCTTTCGCCGGACAAGAAGGTGTGACGCGCCGTCGCCGTCCGGAGCACGCGCCCAGTCGTAGCGCCAGCGCGCCCAATCGCAGCGCGCATGACCCGTCTTCGCTCGTGCTGCCTGAGTCGCTCGAAGC
>DATDEV010000740.1:0-2527 GCA_036522995.1 Polyangiaceae bacterium | reverse complement strand
GCGTACCCCGGCCGACGCTCGCGCACCTCGAGTCGGGTCAAGGCAACCCGACGCTCTCGGTGCTGATCAAGGTGGCGGCGGCGCTCGGCATCGGCATCGAGGCGCTGGTGTCGCAGGCCAAGCCCAAGCTGCGGGTGATTGGCTCGGTCGAGCTGCCCCGGGAGCAGCGCGGAGGCGTGGAGCTGCGCAGCCTGGGCGGCGAGCTGGGGCTGGGCTTCGAGCGCTGGGAGCTGGCGCGCGGGGCGCGTCTGGAGCGGAGCGCGGGCCGCGGTGGGGAGCGCCGCGTCGTGGTGTGCGAGTCGGGCGAGCTTTCCATCACCATAGGAAGCAGCGAGCATCGGCTGCGGGCGGGTGACATGGCGGTGATAGAAGCGGCGGCGCGGCCGGCCTTCGAGAGTCGGGGCCGGGGCGTTTCAATCGTTTATTCCGTCGCCGGCTGAGGATTCGGGCCGCAAGTTGCAGGCCGGGGCTTCTCGGGCTATCAGCGCGCGCCCCCAATGTCCGAAGCACGCCGCGAAAACATCCGAAACATCGCCATCATTGCTCACGTCGATCACGGTAAGACCACGCTGGTCGACGCCATGCTGCGGCAGACGGGCGTCTTTCGCGACAACGAAGCCGTCGCCGAGCGCGTCATGGACTCGAACGATCTCGAGCGTGAGCGCGGCATCACGATTCTGGCCAAGCACTGCAGCGTCAAATACAAGGGCACGCTGATCAACATCATCGATACGCCCGGACACGCCGACTTCGGGGGCGAGGTCGAGCGCACGTTGAAGATGGCCGACGGCGTCGTGCTGCTGGTGGACGCGGCCGAAGGCCCGCTGCCGCAGACGCGCTTCGTGCTCGGCAAGGCCATTCAGCTCGGCCTCAACATCATTCTCTGCATCAACAAGATCGATCGCCACGACGCGCGTCCGGACGACGTGCTGAACGAGGTGTTCGACCTGTTCTGTGAGCTGGAGGCCAGCGACGAGCAGACGAATTTCCCGACCGTGTACGCCATCGGCAAGCAGGGCATGGCCAAGCACAACCTCGAAGACGAGGGCAAGGAAGGCCTCACGCCGCTGTTCGACACCATCATCGAGCGCGTTCGCCCGCCGTTGATGGAGGAAGGCCCGCTGCAGCTCTTGGTGCACAACATCGAGCACGACGAGTACGTCGGTCGCCTGGCCATCGGCCGCATCAAGCGCGGCACCGTGAAGGTCGGTCAGACCGTGGCGCTCTTGGGTGAAGGTGCCGCGGTCAACACGCGCCTTTCCGCCGTGTACTGTTTCGAAGGCAACAAGCGCATCAAGGTCGAGTCGGCCGATTGCTGCGACATCGTCGCGGTGGCCGGGCTCGAAGAAGTGCAAATCGGCGACACGCTGACCGATCCGGCACGCCAAGAGGCGCTGCCCCGCATCTCCGTCGAAGAGCCCACGATCAAGGTGCGCTTCGTCGTCAACGCCTCGCCGCTGGCCGGCAAGTCTGGCAAGTGGGTGACGTCGCGACACCTTCGCGAGCGCCTGTTCAAGGAAGCCAAGCGCAACCTGGCGCTGCGCACCGAGGAAACCGCCGAGCCGGATACGTTCCTGGTCTACGGCCGCGGCGAGCTGATGCTGGCCATCCTGGCCGAGACCATGCGCCGTGAAGGCTTCGAGTTCGCGCTCGGTATGCCGGAGGTCGTCGTCAAGGACGTCGACGGCGTGAAGAGCGAGCCGCTCGAGCTGGTGATCGTCGACGTGCCAGACGCCTACGTGGGCGCCGTCACCACGCGCCTCGGCGAGCGCCGCGGCCAGATGATGAAGATGCAGAACCTGGGCTTCGGGCGCACGCGCATGGAGTTCAAGGTGCCGTCGCGTGGCCTGATCGGTTTCCGCTCGGCCTTCTTGACCGAGACGCGCGGCCTCGGCCTGCTCAACTCGCTGTTCGGCGGCTGGATGCCCTACGCCGGCCCCATGCTGCGTCGCCCGAACGGCGCCATGGTCTCCGACCGCACGGGCGTGACGACGCCGTACGCGCTGTTCCACCTGCTGCCGCGCGGCGTCTTGCACATCGAGCCGGGCATGCCCGTGTACGAGGGCATGATCATCGGCGAGCACAACCGTCCCAACGACTTGGACGTGAACTGCACGCGCGAGAAGAAGCTCACCAACATCCGCGCTGCCGGTCGCGACGAGAACGTGACCCTGCCGCCGCCCCACCTGCACACCATCGACACGGCCATGGAGTGGATCGACAAGGACGAGCTGCTCGAGGTGACGCCGAGCGCCGTGCGCGCTCGCAAACAGATCCTCGACGCGAACCGCCGCCCGCGTCGCGACGAGGGCTGAGAGCATGCGACGGGGGGTCGTCGCCGCTCTCGCTCTGCTCGGGCTCTCCGGTTGCGGACCACACCAGCCAGCGCGGCTGGGCGGGCTGCCGCGGGAGGTCACCGTCTACGTCGTCGTCAGCGACCGCGTGGCGCAGGCCGACGACGGCGGCAACGTCGCGGCGATGCTCGACGTGCTGGAGTCCGAGCTGCGCGAGGAAATGCGCGTCGTCA
>DATDEV010000739.1:0-9420 GCA_036522995.1 Polyangiaceae bacterium | reverse complement strand
GGACGACGCGCCCGCGGTAGAACCATTCGCCGGATTGCCCGGTGTAGACGTGGAATCACCGCAGCCGAGCGGCGCAGCCGCCAGCGCTAGCGCGAGAAGGGAAGTGTGTGTCGAGAACGCACACTCACCCCGAGGAGTTCGACCGAGCATGCTTGTCTAGTGTCCGCAGCCCGTGAGCCTTATCAATTCTGAACCGCTCTCTGCGCTCAAAGCTGATGGCGGCGGTAGAATGATTTCAGGCTTGGTCGATAATTATGGTCTCAAACGAATCGCGCCACATGCCACAGTTTGCGACCCCTACGAATCAGCAAAACTTCGCCGTGCAGCAACCAGCTCGCATCGAGTTTTGCTTCGACAGCGGGGCTCCGCGCATTGATCAGGATGGCGCCGTTACCCAGAAACTCACGCGCCTCGCGCTTACTTTTCACGACGCCGGCATCGACCAGCACGTCGACGACCGGGTAACCCTCGCCCGCCAATTTCTCCTTGGAAAGTGAGGCGCTGGGCGCGTTGCCGAACAACTCCGCGATGCTCTCGCGCGACAGCTCGGCGACGTTGCCCGAGAACAGCGCTTCGGTCGCCTTCTGCGCCTGCGCCAGGCCTTCGGCTCCGTGCAGCAGCTCGGTCATGTGCTGGGCCAGTGCGCGGTGCGCGACCCGAGCGCCGGGATTCGCGGAGTGCTCGGCCTCGAGCTCGAGTATGCGCGTGTGCGAAAAGAAGGTGAATGTGCGCAAGAACTTGGCGACGTCGGCGTCGTCGACGTTCACCCAGAACTGATAGAAGGTGTAGGGCGAGGTGCGCTCCGGTGTGAGCCAGACGGCGCCGCTCTCTGTCTTACCGAACTTGCCCCCATCGGCCTTGGTGATGAGCGGCACCGTGAAGCCGAAGGCCTCTGCCTGCTGGGTGCGACGGATCAGGTCGATGCCGGCCACGATGTTGCCCCATTGGTCGGAGCCCGCCGCTTGCACCGTGACGCCATGGTGCTGCCTGAGGTACGCAAAATCGTACGCCTGCAGCAGCATGTACGAGAACTCGGTGTAGCTGATGCCTTGCTCGCGGTTGTGCAGCCGCTCTCTCACGCTGTCCTTCTGGATCATCATGTTGACCGAGAAGTGCTTGCCGATATCGCGCAGCGCTTCGAGAAAGCCGAGCTTGCCGAGCCAGTCGTGGTTGTTCACGATCTGCGCGGCGTTGGGGCCGCTGAAGTCGAGCAGTCGCTCGAAGCACACGCGCTGACCGGCGACGTTCGACGCTACTTGCTCGGGGGTGAGGATCTGTCGCTCGGCCGACTTGCCCGAGGGGTCTCCGATCATGCCCGTGCCGCCGCCCATGACGACGAGCGGGATATGCCCCGCTTGCTGCAGCCGGCGCAGGAGCAGAATGGGCACCAGGTTGCCGATGGTGAGCGAGTCCCCGGTAGGATCGAAGCCGCAGTACACGCGGCGCGGCTCGCTCAGGTGCTGACGCAGGCCGTCGGCGTCGGTTTGCTGGTGGAGTTGGCCGCGAAACTCGAGGTCAGCGAGGAGGTCCATCGGGGGCCGGTACCCTAGCATCGAGCCAGTGCAGGGGGCCCTCGATCGCGGCGTCTGCAGCTGCGCTCGAGGCCGCGGCCGGAGCTAGCACGTGGCCACTGCTCGACAGCGCCAGGGGCCGGTCGGTCGGGCTCGACAGCACCGGCGGCTCTGCGCCCAGCACGACGAACGGGCTCAGCAGCAGGGCGGCGCCGCTCTGCATCAGGTCCGGAGCTCGGGCCACGCCCCGCGCTAGGCGCCGTTCGGCCTTGCTGCGCGCATCGTAACTAACCAGCTCCGTACCGCGCCAGAGCAGGGCCGTGTCACCCGCGATCGCGACGACGCGCGAGCCTGAGGCAAGCGGCAAGAGCTCGCGGCGATCGAGATCCACGAGCGCGGACTCGCTGCCCGGGTACAGCGGCACGAGCCGCACCCCGCTCTGCGCCTGGCGATCGGTCGACGTCTCGTATAGCTCGCCGCGCAGGTTCTTGGCGTAGCCGGCACCGAACAGCCAGACCTCGCGCTTGCCCGGCTTCTTCGGCAGCGCGCAGCTCACCAGCGCGAGCTTTCGCCCGGCGTCGGCAAACAGGACGCGACCCGCGCAGCTAGCGGGTGCCAGCTGCCAGCGCTTGCCGGGCTGTTCCAGCTTGAGGCTGCCGTCACCATCGCGCACGAGCAGCCCATCGCCGAGCGGTGTCACGAGCCCGGGGACGTCACGCACGACGCCGTCTGCCGTCGTGAGCAGCGCGCGCGTCGGCTGATCTCCCCGACCCTGGTAGGCGAAGCTGCGAAACCTGGGCAGCGGATGGGGATCGCATTCGACCTTGCTGGCCGGCTCCTCGGGTACTGGCCAATCCAGCTTGCCGTTCTTGCTCGTGTCTTCGCGCAGTGCGTCGAAGCTCACGTAGCGAGCGTCGGCGCTGAGCTCGAGGCGGAACACGTCGCCGGCGCCGCTCGGGAACGCGCGCTCGCTGCCGCCCGGGAGCTGGCGCAGCACGATCGAAACGCGCCCGTCCTGCCGCCGTAGATAGGCGAGCAGCTGCCCGTCGCCGGAGAAGCTGAGCGTGCGATGCGCTGCATAGTCCGCGCGTGCTCGCCTGACGTCGGCGCCGAGCGCCGTCAAATCGACCCGGGCTTCGGTCAGGGTGTCGATCAGCACTGCGGCGCCGGAGAGCGCGGCGACCAGGTAGCGCCCGCTCGGGTCCTGGGCGTATACCTCCTCGAGCGGTTCGCCCGTTCCGGCGCCGATCACCAGGCGTTTTTCACCGGGCTTGCCCTGACACAGCGCGACCCAGCCGCCGCTGCTGGACGCGGCCAGCACCCGCACCAGTCCGGGGCCGCCGATGTCTGCTTGCGACACCGCCGCCGTCATGATCGGCGCAGGCAAGTTGGCCGGCGCAGGTGGCGTCACCTGCGTGACGGTTACGGGCCGAGCTGCCGGCTGTGCGAGCGATGGGGGCGCTGCTGGCTCGGGCAGCGGCAGCACCGGCGCGGGGCTGGTCGACGCACAGGACGCGGCGAGCAGGGCCGCGCAGCACGCAGCGATCCGCGTCACTCAGCCCTTGCTGTGCCTGCGAACGGCGGGAATGGTCGGCGGCGGGGCGTCGGGCGCTGGGGTACGGGGAGCCACCGGCTGCACCTCGGAGACGCGTTCCAGCTGCGTTTGCGAGAGGCGCTGGGGCGATGGCTGCGCGACGCGTTCGGGCGACGGCTGCGCGACGCGTTCGATCGACGGCTGCGAGCTCCGGTAAGAGCCAGGCACCGGCGTCGGCCGCAGCGGCGCGGCGGCCGGCTTGTGCGACGAGAGGATGCGCTCCACCTCCATGCTCAGCGACGGTGGTCGCATCGACTGCGCAGGCCGCCGTGCGGACGTGGGCGGAGGCTCGCTTTCCTTGAAGGCAGACGCCTCCGATCGCCGGTAAAAAGCGCTCAGCGTGGCGCGATCGGCCATCAGCTCCGAGGCCAGCTTGAGAGCGGTTCCAGTCTCGTGCGCCGAGCGCTCGGCAGCCATCACCGCACCGACCGCCAGGTGGCGCAGCACGCGCGTAGCTCGCGGTCGCCCGACCACACCCAGCGTGAGCGCAAAGCCCAGATCGGTGCGCTTGAGCTCGAAGATCGTCGGCGTGTCCACGAACGGGTGATCGAGGAAGGCCTGCAGCCGAGCGACCGTGCCGTGCAGGTCGCCCAGCTTGGCCACGCCGCCCTGATTCAGCGCGCGCCATGCCAGCTCGTGACCGACACACTCCAGCACGCGCCCGCTGCCATCGCCGATCACCGTGTCGATGCACAGCAGCAGCTCCTCACCATCGTCGAGCAGGATGGTGTCGAGGGCCGCGCTGGCCTTGAGCCGATCGAGCGAGACGTGGGGCAGCAGTCGACGCGGGACTTTCTCGCTCAACAGCGCGAGCGCAGTGCTGCCGTACTGGCGCTCCAGTACCTCGAGCACTCCTCGCAAAAACCAACTTCTCAGTCGATGCGTCACACTCGTTACCCCTCCGTCTGAAAAGGCACCGCGGCGCCAGCCCAATGGCTCGTGAAAACTAGCCCGACCGGGGCCTCGGCGCGAGCCCCATGTAGGAAAACGTATGTTATGCACAAGGGATACGTCTGTCTCGTTGTCCGTTGGGGCCCCCAGCCCCAACGGGCCCCAAGCGGATTGTCGCCGCGGTGCGTCACGCTTTTTCGAGCGCCGCCAGGAGATCCTGCACTAGGTCGTCGGTTTCCTCGATGCCCACCGACAGACGGATCAGGGCGGGGTCGATGCCGATCTTGGCCAGCGCTTCGTCCGTCAGCTCGGAGAAGCTCATGATCGCGGGTTGCTCGATCAGGCTCTCGACGCCGCCCAGCGAGGCGGCGATCTGCGGGATGCGAGCGGCGTCGACCACGCGCGAGGCAGCAGCGCGCCCACCACGCACCACGAAGCTCACCACCGCGCCGCCACCCTGCATCTGGGCGGTGGCGATCGCGAATGACGGATGGCTCTCGAGCCACGGGTAGTGAACGCTGGCTACCTTGGGGTGCGTTGCCAGCACGCGGGCCAGCGCCAGCGCGCTGTGGTTCTGTCGTGCGACCCGTAGTGCCAGGGTCTTGAGCCCGCGCATGATCAGAAATGCAGCGTGCGGGTCGAGCACCGAGCCCACCACGCCGCGCGTGTCGCGCAGCAGCGAGATCAGGTGCGCAGGCCCGGCCACCACGCCGCCCAGCACGTCGTTGTGGCCAGACAGGTACTTGGTCGCGCTGTGCAGCACCAAATCGATGCCGAGCTGCAGGGGCTTGGAGTTGACGGGCGTCGCGAAGGTGGAGTCGACCAACGTGCGGATGCGCCCCTTGCTCTTGGCCAGCCCCGCCAGGCGTTCCAGATCGACGCAGAAGTTCAGGGGATTAGTGGGCGATTCGGTGACCACCAGGCGCGTGTTCGGGACAATCGCAGCCTCCATGGCTGCCAGGTTGCCCGGCTCGACCACCGTGTGCTCGATGCCGAAGCGCAGCAGCGTCTGCGTCACCAGCTGCCGCGTTCGCCGATAGCAGTCGTGAAACAGCACCACGTGATCGCCGGCTTTGAGCAAGGCCAGCAGCGTGGTGCTGGTCGCGGCCATGCCGCTGGCGAACGCCACGGCGTCCTCGGCGCCTTCGAGCGCGGCCACGCGACGCTCCAGCTCGCGCACGGTCGGGTTTCCGTAGCGGCCGTACTCCTCACGCTCCGGATCGGGATCCTCGCCGCGCATGTAGCGCTCGAGGGTGGCGGTGTTCTCGAAGGTATAGGTGGCGGTCTGCGCGATGGAGGGCGTCAGGGTGTGATGGGCGCGTGCGCGCTCGATGCCGGCGTGCACGGCGTCCGTCGAAGTCGTCGACTTGTGTTTGCTTTGGGTCATGCGGCCTCGCTGGTAGTTGGGCGGCGGAGCGCCTGCTGCACCAGCTGCAAGATTTCTGCGGCGGCTCGCCCCAGCTCGAGCAACTTGCTCGCCTTGGGGTCGGGATCGCTGCGCAGCTTGAGCTCGACGGCGCCGCTCTCCAGCGCCTTCTTGCCGAGCGTGAGCCTTAGCGGGATGCCGAGCAGGTCGGCGTCCTTGAATTTTACGCCCGGGCGCTCGTCGCGGTCGTCGACCAGCACCTCCAGGCCCAGCGCCTCGAGCTCGCTCTCCAGACGCTCCACGGCGGCCGTTACGGCCGGCTCGCTTCCGAGCTTTACGAGCAGAACCTGAAACGGCGCTACTGCCAGCGGCAGCGTGATGCCGTGCTGATCGTGATGTTGCTCGACCAGCGCCGCGAGCACGCGCGAAATGCCGATGCCGTAGCAGCCCATGACCAGCTTGCGTGCCGTACCCGCCTCGTCGAGGAAGGTAGCGTTCATGGCGTCGCTGTACTTCGTGCCCAGCAGAAAGATGTGCCCGACCTCGATGCCGCGAAACAGCTCGAGCGAAGCGCCACAGCTCGGGCACAGGTCGCCGTCGACGACGCTGCGAATGTCGGCGACCTGGCCGTCGAAGTCGCGCCCGTAGGCCACGTGCAGCACGTGGTAGTCGGTGAGATTGGCGCCGGCGACGCCGTCGCTCACGCTGGCGGCGTCGCGATCCACGATCAGCCGCCCGCTGAAGCCGACCGGACCGGCGAAGCCGACGCCAGCACCGGTGGCACGCTCGACCTCGGGCGCACTCGCCAGGTGAACTTCGTCCACGCCGAGCGCGCGCGCCAACTTGACTTCGTTCAGCTCGTGATCGCCCCGCACCACCGCCAGCACCAGGTCGGCGCCCGCCACGTACACCAGGCTTTTCAAAAAGCTGGTGATCGGCAACTCCAAGAACGCGGCCACGTCGCGAATGCTGCCGTGACCGGGGGTGTGCACGCGCTCGGGCGGCCCGAGCTCGCTCAAGCTCGGACCGCGGCGCGGATAGGGCGGGCTGGTCGCGACTTCCAGGTTGGCGGCGTAGGGGCATTGCCGGCAAGCCGCGAGCTCGTCCTCGCCGCTGTGCACGAGCACCTGGAATTCCTCGCTGCGTGCTCCGCCGATCGAGCCGCCGTCGGCGCTGACGATGCGATAGTCGAAGCCCAGGCGCTCGAAGATGCGTTGATAGGCGGCGCGCATGGCTGCGTAGCTCGCTTCGGCTTGCCGTTCGTCGGCGTCGAACGAGTAAGCATCCTTCATGATGAACTCGCGGCCCCGGAGCAGCCCGCCGCGCGGCCGCGGCTCGTCGCGAAACTTGGTCTGGATCTGGTACAGGTTCTGGGGCAGGTCGCGGTAGCTCTTGATCTCGCGCCGCGCCAGATCGGTGATGATCTCTTCGTGCGTGGGGCCGAGGTGATAGTCGCCGCCCTTGCGATCGGTCAGCCGCAGCAGCACGTCGCCGTAAGCGTCCCAGCGACCGGTCTCGCGAAAGTACTCGGCCGGCAGTAGCGCAGGCAGCAGCAGCTCCTGCGCGCCCGCGCCGTCGAGCTCCTGGCGCACGACGGCTTCGATCTTGCGCAGCACGCGCAGTCCGAGCGGCAAATAGCTGTAGATTCCAGCGCCGACCCGCCGCGCATAACCCGCGCGCAGCAGCAGCACGTGGCTCACGCTGGTGGCGTCCGCAGGAGCCTCCTTGAGCGTGGGGATCAGGGCGCGCGTGTAACGCATCGATGAAGGCGCGTCCTAGCATGGTCAGCGCCTGTTTGCATAAAAGGTGATTGATTATGCTAGGTTAACAGCTTGAGTCGGCGCAGCGGCCGGCGCCTCTCAGCGCATTCCCCAGTTGTCGCACCGGAGAATGGGAGTATCTTCCGCAGCCCCGATGACGACCGAGAGCAGCCAAACCTGGAAAGAGCGTTTAAGCGGCCGGATGCGCGAAGAGTGGTCGCGCGAGATCGATGTCTTCGAAACGCAGATGGAGCTGCGTAAGAAGGGGAAGTTCGAAGAGAAGATGTTCGCGGAGACGCGGCTGCGTCGCGGCATCTACGGCCAGCGCTACGACAACGGCCAGCGTCACGACGGCGAAAAGACCCAGCAGCTCAAGTTCCCCAACGGCGAGCTGACCAAGGGCCCCGTCACCTACTGGGATGCGCCCGGCATGATGCGCATCAAGATCCCGTACGGCAAGATGACGGCCGAGCAGCTCGACGTACTCAGTGAGCTGGCCGAAGAGTACTCGGATCAGATCCTTCACGTCACGACGCGCCAGGACATTCAGCTCCATTTCATCCACATCGAGGACACGCCTGATCTGATGCGGCGCCTGGCTGCGGTCGGCGTCACCACGCGTGAAGCTTGCGGCAACTCGGTGCGCAACGTCACTGCCTGCCCTTACGCCGGCGTTTGCAACACCGAGTCGTTCGACGTCACGCCCTACGCCCACGCCATCACCTTCTTCCTGCTCGGTCACGACGACACGCAGGACTTCGGGCGCAAGGTGAAGCTGGCGTTTTCAGGCTGCAAGGACGAGGCCTGCGCGCTGGTGAATTTCCACGATATTGGCGGTATCGCCAAGGTTCGTGACGGCAAGCGCGGCTTCGAGTTCTACGTCGGCGGCGGGCTCGGCTCGGTGCCTTATCCGGCGGCCCTGGTGTCGGAATTCGTGCCAGAAGAAGAGCTCTTGCCGATGTCGCAGGCGGTGGCGCGCGTGTTCGCGCGGCTCGGGGAGCGTGACAACCGCTCCAAGGCTCGCATCAAGTTCCTGGTCAAGAAGCTGGGGCTCGAAGAGTTCAAGCGTCTGGTGTTCGAGGAGCGCGCCAAGCTGCGCCCCGACGAGCGCTGGACGGCGTTCTTGGCCGACTTGCACTCGACCGACGAAGCGCCGCTCAAGCCGCCGAGCGAGCTCGGCAGCGCGCGTCCGGCGGGCTTCGACGCCTGGGCGGCCAGCAACGTGAAGCCGCAGAGCCAGGCTGGCTACTCCACCGCCAAGGTGAACCTGCCGCTGGGCGACTTCTCGCCGCTGCAGGGGCGCGCGGTGGCGGAGATGATGCGTCGCTACACCGGTGACACGCTGCGCACGACCGTCGATCAAAACCTGATGTTCCGCTGGGTGCCGAACGGCGACCTGCCGGCGTTGTTCAGCGAGCTGGCAGCCGTGGGGTTGGCCGAGGCTGGCGCCGATACCATCACCGACATCACGTCGTGCCCTGGCACCGATACCTGCAAGCTCGGCATCTCGTCCTCGCGCGGGCTGGCGGGCGAGCTGCGCCGTCAACTGCAGCTCGCCGAGAACGAGCTCGCGCCGGAGACCAAGGCGCTACACATCAAGTGCAGCGGTTGTTTCAACAGCTGCGCGCAGCATCACGTGGCGGATATCGGATTTCTGGGCGTGAGCCGCAACGTCAACGGCCGGCGCGTGCCGCATTTTCAGCTGGTGGTCGGCGGCGAGCTCACGCACAACGCCGCCAACTACGGCCTCGCGATCGGCGCGATTCCGTCCAAGAACGTGCCCAAGGCGGTCAAGCAGCTCACCGACTTCTACATTCGCGACAAGCAGCCGGGCGAGACCTTGAAGGGCTTCGTCGATCGCGTTGGCAAGAAGCCGATCCGCAAGATCGTCGACGAGCTGAACCAAGTCCCGAGCTACGAGCAGGATCCGAGCTTCTACTCGGATTGGGGCGATCCACGCGAGTACACCATCGGCGACCAGGGCGTCGGCGAGTGCGCTGGTGAGGTCGTGCCAGTCGTCGAGATGGGTCTGGCGGCGAGCGAGCGCGAGGTGTTCGAAGCCCAGGTCTTGCTCGACGAGGGCAAGCCGGGCGACGCAGCGGCGCGAGCCTTCAGCGCCATGCTGGTGGCGGCGCGCTCGCTGACGCGGCAGAAGAACGAGAACCTGAGCGATCAGCCCGACGAGGTCGTGAGCGAGTTCAAGCGGCTATTCGTGGACACCAAGCTGTTCTGGGACACTTACGCGCACGGTAAGTTCGCGCAGTACTTCTTCAAAGCTTTCGAGGAGCCCGCCAAGAA
>DATDEV010000738.1:0-3381 GCA_036522995.1 Polyangiaceae bacterium | reverse complement strand
GAATGTGAGTGGGTGTAGGTCGTGTAATACGTAATAAACTTAGATACTTGTGCCGTTTCTGTCGCTGGATCGGGGTGAGCCAGAGCTGCTCTTTTAGGTGGTTGATACGCGCAGCCGGGAGCGAGACATTGTTCGCTTCGGCAAATTGTCGAGGAGGCCAGGAGCATGAGCGAACAGAGAGCGGACGTAGGTGGCTTCGAGCACGCGCAGGGCTTCGTGGCTGGCGAGGTCAGCGGCAGCCTGGGCCTCGGTCCGCTCGAGGTTCAGTACGAGGAATTGTTCGCAGAGGCGCTGGCTGACGGGGTCATCACGTCCGAAGAGCGCTCACGGCTCGAGAAGGCGGCCGACAACCTGGGGCTCGATCGCTCCCGGCTGCTGCGGCTCGAGCAGGCGATGGTGGCCTTGTATCAGTCTCGGCACCGCGTCCAGATCATCGAGCAGTACGATGCCGGGGCTCCCTCGCTGGCGCTCCAGATCGAGGCCGACGGTGATGCCGGGCGCGCTCTGCTGATCAAGCGCGTCGAGCAGCTGGAGGCGCGCGTGCGGGAGCTGGAAGAGGAGCTCAGGCGGGCGCAAGCCGCCGTCAACGTCGAGGTCGACCTCACGGACATGGAGAGCGCGGCAGACGCGGCCAGCGAGGACCCGGAGGAGGTGTGGCGACGTTTACGTCGCAACCCGACCGCGCCCGATGGCTATCGCCAGCTGTTGCGCATTCAAACCGCCCGCGGTGACTTCGATGCTGCGCAGCGAGCCGTCGAGGCGCTGGTAGCGCTTGGCGCCGTCACCCTGGACGAAGCGGCGCTCTTCGAGCGTGGTCGCTCGCACACGCTGATTTCGCCGCGCGGTAGCTTGTCACAAGCGGACTGGCACGACCTGTTGTTCCATCCGGAGCTGGAGCTGCTGACTGGTCAGATCTTCAGTCTGATCGCGCCCGCGGTGCTGGTGGGCCGGGTCGCCGCGCTGCGCCGTGACGGCAAGCTCTACCAGCCAGCGCCCGAAGCGAAGCAGGACCCGAGCAAGGCGACCATCACGGCTGTGCGCGCGGTGCCGTGGGCCGCGGCGATCCTGGGTCTGGCCTGTCCACAGCTCTACCTCGACAAGGAACGCGACGTCGGCTTTCAACCCATCCCAGGGGTGCCGCCGTTCACGGTCATCGGCAGGCGCGTGCTCTCGGGCAGGACCCAGCTCGAGCAGGCGTTCTTGGTCGGGCGACACCTGACCTGGTACCGCCAAGAAATGTACCTGAAGACGCTATTTAACTCCGTGCCGGATCTCGAGGACATGTTCTTGGCGGCGCTCACGATCGGTAATCCGGCGTTGCCGATCGCCGAGGACATGAAGCGTCGTGTCACGCCCATCGCGCAGGCCATCCAGCCCCTGCTCGAGCCGCAGCAGGTCGACGCGCTTCGCGGATGTTTCTTGCGCTTCGTCGAGGAGGGCGGCCGCACCAACCTGCAGCGCTGGAGCGCGGCGGCCGACAAGACGGCGGCACGGGCCGGCCTGGTCCTATGCGGGGATTTGGGCACGGCGCTCGGCATTTTGGCGACCGAGGAAGGCGCCCAGGGCGAACTAGGCAAGGATTTGCTTTGGTTTTCAGCCAGCGATCGCTATGGCAAACTACGCCGTCAGCTGGGCGTGGCCAGGACGGCCGCAACTTAGGCGGGGCTCTCGAAACAAGATGGCAGTAGACGCGTTCGGCATCGTGGGCACGGTGATCGCCTCGGCGTATCACGTCGAGTCCGTCGTCGCCGAAGGTGGCTTCGGCACCGTGTACCGCGCCCATCACGGCGGCTTTCGGGCTCCGGTTGCGCTCAAGTGCCTGCGCCTTCCGCCAGGGCTGGTGCACGAGGCTCGCCAGCACTTCTTGGAGTCGTTTCGGGCGGAGGCCGAGCTGTTGTTTCGGCTGTCAGCCAGCATCCCCACGGTGGTGCGTCCGCTGCACGTGGACGCGTTTACGGCTGCCGACGGCCGCTTCGTGCCGTACCTGGTGCTCGAGTGGCTCGAGGGCAGCACGCTCGACGCCCTGATCCGCAAGCGGCGGTCCGACGGGCAGGCGCCCTTCGCGCTCAAAAAGCTGGTGCGACTGCTCACGCCAGTCGCGCGCGCGCTGGAGCGCGCTCACAACTTTCAAGGGCCCGAAGGGCCGGTGTCGGTCGTGCATCGCGACCTCAAGCCCGAGAACATCTTCGTCGCCAAGGTGGCAGGCGAAGAGGTGGTCAAGATTCTCGATTTCGGGATCGGCAAGGCCAAGAGCCTGGCCAGCCAGGTTGCCGGGCGTGCGAGTCAGGGCGCCGCGGGCATTGCCACCTTCACACCGGCCTACGGCTCGCCCGAGCAATGGGCGCCCAAGCGCTATGGGCAGACCGGACCCTGGACGGACGTGTGGGGCCTGGCCCTGACCCTGACCGAGGCACTGGTCGGCCACCCCATCATCGACGGCGATCCTACGGCGATCATGGGGACCATTCTGGATGCCAACCAGCGGCCCACCCCAGGCAGTGAAGGGGTGATCATCTCCGACGAGGTCGAGCACGTCTTTGCCAAGGCGCTCGCGCTCGACCCGCGCGACCGCTACCACGACGCCGGCGTGTTTTGGAACGAGCTGCTGGCGGCCGCACGCATCACTTCGGGTGAGGTGCAGGAGGTGAGGCTGCCGCGGGATTCGCGTGCGGAGCTGGGCGGTGGTGTGCGCGAGGAACGGGTCGAAGTGCGCAAGCCGAGCAACCGCCTGCCAGCGGTACACCTGCCGAGCACCCATGCCATGCCGACTGGCCAGCCAACGGCCGGCAGCAGCGGTGTGGCGGAGGAGCTCGAGCTCGTGACGCTAGCGCCGTCGACAGCGCCTTTTCCTCCTGGTATGAGCGGCGCCTTTCAGGTTCCGGATTTGGACGTGGTGCCCGCAACACGCCAGGCCGGGCCACAGCGCACGAGCAGCGGCTTGCGGGCAGCCGTCGCGCCGCCGCTTCAGCTCGACGACGTGTCGCACCTCGATCTGGGGGGAGGCGGCTCGTTCGAGCTCGACCTGGCGAGCCACGAGCCACTGGCGCGGCGGGTGAGCTCGGGCGGCATGCGCGCGGTGCGCCCGTCCGATCCTCCGCCCTCCTCGCTCCGCACGCCGCTGCCCGGGCACACCGCACTCCCCGGGCGCCCGTCCGATCCGCCGCTGCGAGCGTCGCAGCCGCCGAGCGCCGCGCGGGTAGGCCGCGCCTCCCTGCCGCCCGACTACTCGGCGTTGCCACCGGCGGTGGCGGCTTCGGCCGCGCCGCCGGCCCTGTATTTCTCGGCGCCGCCGGCTGCGGGCGCGTCGCTGCCGCCCGTGAGTCGTGGTGCTGCGGGCACGTCGCTGCCGCCTGTCAGTCGTGGCGCGGCAGGCCAGCCGTC
>DATDEV010000737.1:0-3591 GCA_036522995.1 Polyangiaceae bacterium | reverse complement strand
CATGCGGGTCATGCCCTCGTAGAGCGCGCCGTCGCCGTAGGTCCAAAACGGATCCGTGTCGAGATCGAGCGGCGCGTTGAACTCTTCCACCAGGTAGGGGGTGAAGCCGGTTCGAGTCGGGTAAGTGGTGGCCGGATCTGGATGGCCGTAGATACCGCGAGCGTCGGGCATGGGAGTCATGCGCGTGGTGGGGCCGGTGCCGCCGCTGGCGCTGCCGCCGCCACCAACGCTGCCGCCGCTGCTACCAGCGGTGCCGCCGCTCGCACCGCCGCTGCCGGCCGTGTCGAGCGAGCCGCCCGCGCCGGCGGTGCCGAGCGAGCCGCCCGCGCCGCCCGCGCCGGCGACACCGGCGACACCGGCGACACCGGCGACACCGGCGACACCGGCGCTACCGGCGGTAGCGGGGCTGATGCTTCCGCCAGCGCCCGAGCCACCGCTCGGATTGCCGATCGCGCCCGCGGCGCTGCCGCCGGGGTTCTGTCCCGAATTGGGCGTCGGAGAGCTGCACCCAGCCACCCAAGCCACCCCGAACGAACCCACCGAAACTGCCAACCATTTCGCGCTACGCATCATCTTCAGGCCAGGATGTCGCGTGCCTCCGCCCCTGATCGAACTTTGTGAGCGCAAGTCTTTCGCTATCGCACACCCAGCGCGGTCCCACCGGGTTTCAGTGTGACCGGATCGTCGCCCCTACTTGGTGCCGAACAGCCGGTCGCCAGCGTCGCCGAGCCCGGGAATGATGTAGCCGTGCTCGTCGAGGTGATCATCGATGGCAGCGGTGAACACGGGCACGTCCGGGTGCGACTCGTTCAGGTTGGCCAGGCCTTCGGGCGCGGCCAGCAAGCACACGAACTTGATCGAGCGGGGTGAGGCGGTCTTCACGCGTTCCACGGCCGCCACGGCGCTGTTACCGGTCGCGAGCATCGGGTCGACGATGATGACGTCGCGGTCGGACATCTCGTTCGGCAGCTTGAAGTAGTACTCGATCGCGCCCAGCGTCTCCGGGTCGCGATACAGGCCGATTTGTCCGATGCGCGATGAGGGCAGGATGCGCAGCATGCCTTCCACCATCCCCGTGCCGGCGCGCAGGATGTTGACCAGCACCACCTTCTTGCCCTCGATCAACGGCGCCCGCATCTTGGCGAGCGGCGTTTCGATTTCCTGGTACACGAGCGGCAAATCGCGCGTCACCTCGTAGGCGAGCAGCATGCTGATTTCGGACAGCAGGGTCCGAAACGAGTTGGTGCTGCGCTCCTTCTGCCGGAGCAGCGTGAGCTTGTGCTGCACCATCGGATGATCGATCACCGTGACTTTCGGGTTCATCGCTGCTCCTGATTTCAAAACACCGTGCCGTCGCTGCGAATCTGCAACGGCGGGCCGCCACCGGGCCGAAGCTCGCGCGCGATGGCGCGCCCCGCGCTCCAGCTCCCGCCTTCGAGCACGCGCGCCAGCGGTAGCTCGGTCGCGGACAGGCCGAGCTTCTGGCGCACTTCGCCCGCCAACAGATCGAGCAGCGCGACCGTGAGCGCTCGCCACTCGATCACCAGGTCGGAGGCGACTTCGTGCTGGCGCGAGGCCGCCTGCGGGTCGCTCAGCGCCAGCACTCCCGAGTCCAGAAACAGCCCGCCGTTGCGGTATTCGGGCAGGCCCGTGAGGTCGTCCAGCCCGGTGACGGTCACGCCCGCCGCCTCCAGCGGCTCGAGCAGCGAATAGCTGAGCCATTGCGACAGCTTGTGAAAGGGCACCAGACCGAAGCGCGAGTGGCGCCACACGTCGCCGAGCGGCTTGCCTGCCAAGCTCTCCCGGCCTGGCCAGATCGGACCGAGCGCAGCCAGCAGCGCGGTCAGCACCGCTTGCGCCGGGAGTCGTCCCGCCTGCGCCGAGCGCTCGAGCCCGACGCCGAGCTCGCCGAGTCGCGAGCCAGCGTCGAAGTAGCGCGGAGTCGTGCGTACGACCTGGCCCAAGCGGCTGAGCAAGCTGGCCCGTCCCTCCAGCCCAGTGAGCGGATTGTCGACGCTGACCTGGAGCGCGCTGGCGAGCCTTTCGGCGTCGAAACGCTCGAGCCCCGCGGCATCCGCCTGCGCGCGCCCCTGGCTCGACAGCGCGCCACTGGCGAACAGGTGCAAGCTCGCCACCGCCAGGCCCTCCGAGCGTGCGTAGCTCTTGCCGTCGGCTTCGACGTAGCGCCAGTCGGCGCCGGCGCCGGCGTCGAGCAGCACGCTCGTGATCACCAGCTCGGTCGAGACACGCAATCGCTCCTGCGCGTCGCCGCTCAGGCTGGCCAAGAAGCGCTCGAGTCGCGGCACGCCCCCGGCGTCGAAGTGCCGATAGCGTCCGTGATAGGGAATGGCGCGCAGGTCCGGGTAGCTCTGCCGGGTGACGGCGATCACTCGCTCGGCGACCTCGGGCAAGCGCGCTTCGTGCAGTCGAAAGTGCTCGAGCTCGCCTCGGCGCGCTGCCTCCAGCACTGCCTGGGCGCGCTCACGAACGGCAGCGGGCGTCTGCAGGTAGGCGTACTGCTGCTCTGGCGTGCCCGCGCCCGCTTCAGCCATCCAGGCTGCGGCCTTTCGCCTTGGCCAGCTCGTTGCCGTCTGGCACTGCGCCCTCGGTGAAGTAGCCGGCGGCCATCTTGGCGTCCATCTCGACGCGGGCATCCGGCGGAATCAAAGCGTCCGGGATTGGCACGCGCTCGACGATCTGAATGCCAGCCCGCACCACCGCGTCGTGCTTCAGGGTGCTCATCGACACGAAGCGATCGATCTTGCTGATGCCGAGCCAGTGCAGCACGTCGGGCATCAGCTCCTGAAAGCGCATGTCCTGCACGCCGGCGACGCACTCGGTGCGCGCAAAATACTGCGCGGCGCTGTCGCCGCCCTCTTGGCGCTTGCGCGCGTTGTAGACCAGAAACTTGGTAACCTCGCCCAGCGCTCGGCCCTCTTTGCGATTGTAGACGATGACGCCGGTGCCGCCCGCCTGCGCCGTGCGCACGCACTCTTCGATGCCGTGAGTCAGGTAGGGCCGGCAGGTGCAGATGTCCGAGCCGAACACGTCCGAGCCGTTGCACTCGTCGTGAACCCGCACTGCCAGCGGCTTTTTGGCGTCCGCGATGCTGCTGACGTCGCCGAACATGTACACGGTGGCGCCGCCGATAGGCGGCAAGAATACTTCCAGATCGTTGCGCGTCACCAGCTCCGGGAACATGCCGGCGGTGTGCTCGAACAGCGTGCGGCGCAGGTCGGCTTCCGAGCAGCCGAAGCGCGCGGCCACGCCGGGCAAATACCAGACGGGCTCGAGCGCAGCCTTCACCACCACCACGGAGCCGCCGGGCTTCAAGATCTTGCCGTCGACCGTGAGGCGCCCGGCCTCGACGGCCTCGACCAGCTCGGGCAGCTGGATGTGGGCGCGCGTGATGGCCATGGTCGGCCGGATGTCGTAGCCCTTGTCGTAATAGGGCTCGAACACCTGGCTCACCAGCGCGCCCCACGGGTCGAGCGACACGATCTTCGCTGGGTCGAACCACTGCGGAAACGGGCCGATCGAGTGCGTCGGCATGGTGTTGGTGAGGTCCGGCTTGCGCAGCGGATCGAGCGC
>DATDEV010000736.1:0-5454 GCA_036522995.1 Polyangiaceae bacterium | reverse complement strand
CGCGTCTTGCGCGAACGCGCTGCTCGCGCCGAGCCACGCGAGCGCAATGATCGGCGCGATCAACTGACCTGATCGAGCAAGGGACGGGCGGAACGAACGAGCTATCACGACAATCGATCTCACTTGATGTGGTAGTCCACGCTGACAGGGCTGCCGCGGCGGTTGACCTTGACGTTGAGCTGACTGGCGGTGCGCAAACGGGCGTAGGCCTCGAGCGCCTTTTCGGGGCTCGCCATGTTGAACCCGTTGAGGGTCTCCAGGCGGTCACCGTTTTGCAGGCCCAGAGTGCCGAGCAGCGTATCGGGCCGGATGCCGAACAAGCGCACGCCCACCACCTTGCCGTCCTTCTGCTCCGGCACGATGCGCGCCGATTTCATCAGCTCGGCCTGATTTTCCAGGATCTTGTCGACCACCGAGCGGTCGATGTTGAACTCGGTGTCGCTGATCTTCTGGATCTTGGAGGCGATGTCTGGCGGCAGGGTGGGAGCACCCTTGGTCGCCGGTGGCGCCTCCGGCGCCGGCGCCGACGCGACCGGAGCGGGCGCGGGCGCGGCGCCAACCGGCGGCTGCGTCCGAAACAGCATCGCCTGACACACCGACGCGCCGCTCTCCATCCACACCGCCGGCGTCTGCTCGCGCGGGTTGTAGCCGATGAACGCGATCTTCTTGCCGCCGACGTCGTCACCGACGCGGCGCATTCGCGGGTGCGGCTCACCGGGCCCCTGCAGCGCGGCGACCGACCAGTGCGGATCGGTCGACTCGGTCACGATGAACACCTGCACGCCATCGCAGGCGGGGCAGCCGAGCGGATCGGCCAGATCCGGCTCCTTGGGCGTCGCCATCGTCTCGGTCATCGGCGGCGGCGTGAGCGGCCCGGTCACCGAGTCGAACGGATTGCGATCGATGATGGCCTGACCCGACTTCGGCTCGCGCGTCGACCCGCTCAAGCTGAACGACACCGGTTGAGTCGCCGGTGCGCCGGAGGGCGTTGCCGCGCCGATGGCCGAGCCGATCAGCTGCGTTGCCCCGGACGCCTGGAAGTAGGCGGCGACGGCGACGAGCAACAGCACGACACCGAGGAAGTAGCGCTTGAGGAGTGCGTCGAGAGCCAATGGGACGGGGGGGTTAAAGCGAGAGACGTGCCAGGGGTCAATCCCCGAAATTCACTTGAAATCTCTGGACTTTGCCGCATGCGGGGCAGCGTTTTCGTCCGCCAACCTGGCAGCCTGCAGCACGCCGAGCGCTCCAAATTGCCAACTTGGCAAAAGCCCGATTTTGCGTGCGATTTCCGCTACTCGGCTTCGCCGAGCTTGCGATAGATGGTGCGGGTCGAGATGCCGAGCAGCTGTGCGGCCAGCGACTTGTCTCCGGCCGTGTGGGCGAGCGTGTCGCGGATGAGCCGCCGCTCGACCTCCTCGAGCGGCGTGCCGATCGGGAACTGCACGGCCGAGGGCGGCGCGGCGGCCGCCTGCGCCACGGCGTCCGGCAGGTCGGTCAGCGCCAGCGCGTCACTCCGGCACAGCACGGCGGCGCGCTCGATCACGTTCTCCAGCTCGCGCACGTTGCCTGGCCACGGATAGTCGCCGAGCTTTTGCAGCACCTCGGGCGGCAGCGAGAGCCGCGGGCGCCCATTCTTCTTGCAGTAGATGCCCAAGAAGTGATCGACCAGCAGCGGGATGTCCTCGCGCCTGGCGCGCAAGGGCGGCGCCGTGATCGCGATCACGTTCAGGCGATAGTACAGATCTTCGCGGAACCGCCCGGCCTCGACCTCCGCCACCAAGTCCTTGTTGGTCGCAGCCACGATGCGCGCGTCGGCACGCACCGTGTGGCCGCCGACCGGTTCGTACTCCCCCTCCTGAAGCACGCGCAGGATCTTCACCTGCACGGCGGGGCTCAGCTCGCCGATCTCGTCCAAAAACAGCGTGCCGCCACGGGCCCGCGCGAAGCGCCCCTCGCGCCGCGCCACCGCGCCCGTGAAGGCGCCGCGCTCGTGGCCGAACAGCTCGGCCTCCAGAATGCTCTCCGGGATCGCGGCGCAATTCACGGCCACGAAAGGCCCGCTCGCGCGCGAGCTCTTGCCGTGAATGTAGCGCGCCAAAAGCTCCTTGCCGGTGCCGGATTCACCCAAGATCAGCACCGTGGCGCTCGACGGAGCAGCCTGCGTTGCCACGTCGAGCACGCGCCTCAGCGCCGGACTCTGGCCCACGATCTCGCGCGTCGTCAGCAGCTTCAGCTCCTGCTTGAGCGAGCGATTCTCGGCCACCAGCGACTGGCGCTCGGCGGCCTTGCGCACGCTCTTGACGATGGTCATGCGCTTGAGCGGCTTCTCGACGAAGTCGTACGCACCCTCGCGCATCGCCTGCACCGCGGTTTCGACGGTGCCGTAGGCGGTCATCAGCACCACCTCGGTGTCGGGCGAGACCTCCTTCAAAGCGCGCAGCAGCTCGACCCCGTTGGTGCCCGGCATCATCAAGTCGCTCAGCACCACCTGCACCTTGTGCTTGCGCGCCACCTCGAGCGCGCTCTTGGCGCCCTCCGCCGTGAACACGCGCATGCCTTCACGCTGGAAGATCTTGGCCAGTGAGGTCTGGTTGCTGGGCTCGTCGTCCACGACCAGCACCGTGATCTCTTGCCCCACGGGCGATGCCTCCCCCGGCAGGGGGGTGGTGCGTCCTTCCTCGGGGAGCGCGGACAATGCGTCACTCATCCAAGACAATCTGTCATCGAGCCGAAATACTGTCAAGCGCAAGGCATCTTGGCAATCAGTTCCGCCAGATTGGCTATCGGTCCGCTAACCGATGGAAATCACGCCTCTTGCGGCGCGCTCGGGGATTGCCCAGGGTCTGATGGCTTGCGACCGCTTGGTTCCCTGATCGGATTCTTTGCGCTGCTCTGCGGCGCTGAGGCGGCGTTCGCGGCCGGTGCGGTCCCCGGCGAGGCCGTGCCTGACACGCCGCCGCTGCCCGAGGTGAACGAGCCTCCGCCAAAAAACAGCGAGCAGCCGACCCCGACCGCACGCGAGGTCAACGTGCTGCCGCTCTACTCGAAGGACGCGCCGCCGTCGCTCGAGTGGAGCTGGCGCAAGTTCTCGACCGCCGACTGGGTCGTGACCGCCACCGGGGGTGCGCTCACGCTGAGCATGGCCATCGTCAAGCCGGTGCCCACGCACAAGCTGGGCGGGGCCATCGGCTTCGACGATGCAGCGCGCGACGCGCTGCGAGCCGACAAGCTCTCCGATCGCTACATCTTCCGTGACAGCTCCGACGTCGGGCTGTCGCTCGCCGTATCTTGGCCGTTCGCCGTCGATGCGCTCATCACCGCCTGGTGGTATCGCGGCAGCCGTGAAGTGGCGCAAGAGATGGCGCTCATCGACCTCGAAGCGTTCACCATCGTCGGCGCGCTGCAAGGCGTGACCAACGTAGTGGTCAGCCGCCAGCGACCTTTCGGTCAGGACTGCGGCGAGGGGGAGCTACCGTCCGACGCGCTCGACTGCGTCCACAGCGTCCGCTACCGCAGCTTTTTCAGCGGCCATTCGGCTTTCAGCTTCACCGGCGCAGCGCTGATCTGCACGCATCATTTCGAGCTCGAGCTGCTCGGCCCCCCCTGGGACGCGCTCAGTTGTGCTGGCGGCTACGCGGTCGCGGCCACCACCGCCAGCTTCCGCGTCGTGTCGGACGTGCACTACCTGAGCGACATCCTGATGGGGGCCGCGGTCGGGACCATCGTCGGTTACAGCGTGCCGCTGCTCCACTACCGCAGCATTGGCGGCGGCAAGAGCAAGCGAACCGACCAAACCGAGCTTCGACTCCACCTCATCCCTGCCCCGAATGGGCTGGGTCTGGCGGGGGTTTTCTGATGCCGCGCCTCCGCCAGCTGCTAGCGCTGGGCGCGCTGCTCTCGGGCCTCGGCGCTTCAGCCAGCGCCTTCGCCGCCGAGCCACAAGGCGAACGCTTTCCGGACGCCGAACCTCCCCTCGGCGTGCTGCCCACGCCCCCAGACGCGTTCATCGATCCCAAGATGGCGCGCTCCTGGGGCACCTTGCCGGCGCGCTACTTCGCTGCCACCACCGTCGACCTCGGCTTCGTCTACGTGCGGCCCCGTCTCTCGCTCGGCTACGGTCGCCCCTTCACGTCCTGGTTTGGTGTGGACGCCAATCCGATCGCAACGACGAACGGCCTCGGCGCGTACGGCGGATTGCGGCTCGAAATCCCGCACGTCGATCTGCGCGTCGGCCCTCGCTACTTCTCGTCGTTCTCGCACACCTACCTGCCCGATCAGCCCAGCTACGAGCGCATCGAGCTCGAGCGCGACGTCGGAGAGCCCGCTCACGTGCTCACCTGGGAAGCCGAGCTCGATCTCAGCACCAATCTGGGCCCGGGCCGCGCCTTGCTCCGCGGCAGCGTTTCCTACCTCATGGGCGTGCCCGAGGATCACCACGTCTTCGAAGAAACGCTGCACATCATCGTCGACCCGCCGCTGGTCTGGCGCACCCGCTTGGCCTACGTCTTCGCCTTCGGCGGTCTCAACCAGCACAGCATCGGCCCCGCCGTCGACATCCTGGATGTTCCCAAGCGCGACGACACCTTGACCGTCCGCGTCGGCCCCATCGTGCGCGTGCAGCTGTCTCGCCGCGTCGACGTGCGCGGCAGCTTCATCTTCACCGTCGTGAGCCCCGACCGCATCGGACTGATCGGCGGCGACTTCACCGAGCTCGGCCTCCGCTACCGCTGGGCCAGCGAATAGGCCTTGACCGGCGGCCCGCGGTCGCTATGTTGACCGGACCCACACCCCTTCGGGGGCGATCGGTTTCGACGTGGGGACCGAAGGTTAGTTTGCGTGTGGAGGCACCCGACCCTCTCCAAAATCGGGCCGTACCAATTGCAAACGACAATGCAATCGCTCTCGCTGCCTAAAGAACAGTGAAGCCGTCCAACCGAGAGATAGTTTTGGTATCGGAAGGGCGTCATTACTAAAGCTGGGTCTCGCCGATGCTCCGGGCGACGAGGCCGAGAAAATCTGGAGCTAGGCTCGACAACCGAATTTGCCGGACCCCGTCGGTTGGGTAATCCGACTACGCACGTGAACGAAAGCTGACTGGACGCCTCGCGGACCCGGGTTCGATTCCCGGCGCCTCCACAACAAAATCAACGGCTTGCGGATCCTTAAGACGATTCGCAAGTCCGTTGAGTGGACTTAGCAGGCTGGCCGGCAGCGCCGGGAACACGTCGCCGATGACCTCCCCGACCGCCTCGGCGGTCCGGATGTACTTCTGGGTCATCTCGAAGGACGTGTGACCGGCGCGCTGCTGGATCTTGAGCACGTCGTCCCCGCGGATGGCCATCCAGGTCAGGCCGGTGCCGCGCAGGTCGTGGAAGCGGAGGCGCTTGCAGGTGGCGTCGTTGCGGAACAACGCGGAGCGCTTCACGCCGGCCGCTGCCAGGTGCTTTCGCAGGT
>DATDEV010000735.1:0-3595 GCA_036522995.1 Polyangiaceae bacterium | reverse complement strand
GCGAGCCGTTCAGCCGGCGGCGCGCAGCTTGATCGCCTGCTCGGGGCAGGCTTTCACGCACTCGCCGCAGGCGTGGCAGTCATCGGGGGCGGTCACGAAGGCCTGCTTGCCGCCGTGGACGAACACCTTGAAGCGCGTGAGCAGACCGAGCGGTGCCTTCTCGGCCTCGGTCAGCTTGCGCACCGTGAACACATGGTACGGACAGACCCGCACGCAGTCGGCCTTGGCTTCGCAGCGACTGGCGTCGATCACGGGCACCAGCCGGCCTGGTTCCTTGCACTCGGAGCTCACGGGCATCCGGGCAGCTTTGCCCATTTTGGGGCCCCGCGCTGCGAAGAAGCGTAGAGCTTGCTCGAGCGCTAGACGATCGGCCCCTGGCAGAGGCTGGCGAGTCCGAAAACGTCGGACTCGATACCAGCTGCCCGCTGCACCGAAACCAGCAGGTCGTTGTTGCTGCGCCCACTGGCGTCCACCACGCGGCCGGTTTGGAAGGCGCCGCCGCCCTGCCCGGCCAGCACGAACGGGATGTCCCTCAGGTAGTGGCCGCTCGAGCTGTCGCTCCAGCACTCCATGCCCAGTATGACCGAGCTGTTGAACAGGCCGCTCTGTCCGTTGCCATCGTCGATGCTGCCCAGGGCGGCGAGCAGCGCGGCGAACTTTTCCGAGTAGTAGCGGCCCATCGTGTTCTGCCCGGCGACGTTGTTGCTGTGCTCGAGGGTGTGGTGCGCCTGGCTCACCCCCTGGCTGGGCCAGCGCTGCCCGCTCGAGGCGCCCGAGAGCGTGAAGGCCACGACGCGCGTCAGGTCCCAGCTGAAGGCCAGCTTGATGAGCTCGATCATCTGGTCGTGCACGGGTGACAGATCGTCCAGGTTGTTCTCGTTTTGCCCGTTGCCGCTGGGCTTGCTGGAGGTCGGACAGGCAGTGCTGGAGCCGCCTGGCGCGCCGCCCTCCAGCGCTGCGAGCGCCGCCGCGTTGCTCTTCTCGACCTCGCGCCAGCCGTCGACCAGCCCGTCCAGCTTCTGCGCGTGCTCGGAGTCCATGCCCAGCGCCCGCTTGGCATCGGCGATGTCTTGCAGCCGCAGGTCGACCAGACTCTGCTTGCGCGCGAGCGCAGCCTTCAGCGCGCTGTTATCCGTCGCGGGTTGGTTCGAGTCCTGACCGCACACCAGCGTGATGCGCTGCATCAGCTGCTCGTAGACCTGACCGGCTTCTTGAACCGGCTCGATGGCGTTGCCGTACTGGGTGTCACCCGCCTTGCGTTTGCGGTACGAGATGTAGCGCTGCCCCAGGCCGACGTTGTCGGCATCCGAGTGCGCGCCGGCGCCGAGGTGGAGGCTCGCGAACGGTAGCGCGGCGAGCGCCGGCCTGGTCTGGTAGGCGTCGGCGATCGCGATGTCGATCGACTCGTGGTCGGTGTAGGCGAAGTAAGAGTCGTTCTTCGAGTAGTGGTGTTCGTTGCCGGTGACGCAGCCGATCAGGCCCGCGCCGTGCTCCTCCTGGTAGCCGTCGCTCTTGGGCGAGCCGCCCTGAATGCGCATGCCTTGAAAGACGATCAGGTCCTTGGCGTGCGGAGCGAGGGGCGCGAGCGGCGTGCCGGCCAGCGCATCGATGCTGGCGGGGCGCACCGAAGGCGAATGGTACGAGCCGCCCTTGAAGAACATCACGAAGCGCGGCGCGCCGGCGAAGGCGCCGCCGGGCGCGTAGCCCATGGCGCGCGCCACGGGCAAGAGCAGGAAAGCCAGCGGCCCGAAGGACTTGATCAGCTCACGGCGTGACAGGTTGCGGCGCTTCATGGGGTCGCCTTTCGGGCGTGAAAGCTGGTGGAATTCGCCAGGCTGCGCAGCAGGGTCACGATGCTCTGGCTGTCGTTCTGCGCGAATTCGAAGAACAGCTGGCGCAGTAGCGGATCGTCGCCGCTCGTCTCGTCGCGCCCGAGATAGAAGCGAAACAGCTGGCGCGTGAAGCACTGCTGGAAGCGCAGCGAGCGCGTGAAGCCGCGCAGTGCCTCGACGGGGGTGCTGGCGCTGAATGGCCCTTCGTCCAGGAAGTCGACGGCGATGCTGGAGTCGATGGGCTGTCCGCCGTCGTCGGTGCGAAAGCGCCCGATGGCGTCGTAACTTTCCTGCATGAACCCGAAAGGATTGATGAAGGCGTGGCAGCCGGCGCACTGCGCGGGTTTGGTCACGTTCTCGATGCGCTCGCGCTCGGTGTCGCCCGCGTCTTCCGGCACGCTGAGATCGACGCCCTGGGGCGGCACACCCAGCGGCAGGCACATCACCTTGCGCGTGAAGAACACGCCACGCTTGACCAGGCGCGTCGTGGTGGGACCGGAGTGCGAGGCGATCACGGCGGGCAAGCTGAAGATGCCCAGGCGCTGGCTTGGCTCGAGCTGCACGGTCCCTGCGCCGGCCGCGTTGCCGTACAGGAACGCCGAGGGGGCCGCGACGACCGCGCTGGTCGCTTCGGTCACGTCACGCAGGGTCGGCAGCGCCCCGCTCAGCTGCTGCTCCAGAAAATTCCGCGTGTCGAGCGCGACCGCGGCGGCCACCTCGGGCGTGAACTCCGGATACACGGTGGTGGAGATGTCGAAGTCCTTCGGCTCTTTCACCTCGAGCCAGCTCACGAAGAAGCGCAGCAGCTTGCTCCTGGCCTGCGGGGTCAGTAAGGCGCGGTCGACGAGGCTGGCGATCTCGGCGTCGGTGAGCGGCCTTGCATCGGCCGTCGGCAGCGCCAGGCCGAGCGCCGCGGGCGGCGCGTCGGCCAGGGTGTAGCTCAGGTTCTGCAGCAGCTGCGCCGGCAACAGGCGTCCGCTCGCGTCCGTGTGCACCTCGTCGCGGAACAGGTAGCCCGGCGACGTCAGGACCACGTCGACCAAGTCGGCGGTGGCTTGCTCGATGCCGACCTCGCTCACGCTGGCGTTGTAGAACATCGCGAAGCGTGAAAGCCGAGCTTCGTCCACGACACCGCGAAAGGCGCGCGTGACGAAGTCGCGCGCCGCGCGCTCCAAGCAGGCGCTGGCGTTGCCCTCGGCGCTGCAATCGATCAGGCTGCTGGCCGTGCTCTTGACGCTCGTCGAGACTTCGCTGGCCCAGTTGGTGAGCGGTGTGAAGCTTGCTGCGCTGAAGCTCAGGTTGTCGGCGTATTCGTAATTGGTCTGGAGCGGATCAGGGGGCAGATTCTGGCTGGGCAGCGAGGCCTGCTGACCCGGAAGCAGGCTTTCGGTCGTGAGATCGAGCTGCTGGCGGGTGAGGCGGAACAAGCGCGGAGCCCCGGCCGTCGCGCTCATGCCGGGGAAATAGCCCAAGGCCACGTCGAACAGCAGCGGATCCGTGGCACGAAGCTCATCGTCGCTCGGGCCGTTCATCGGCAGCGGCTCGCCGCTCGTGCCAGGGCCACCAGCGACGGCGCCTGCCGGCGCGGGCGCCGCAGCGCCGCCGCCGATCTGCCCCTCGCAGCCCAGCGCGAGCGCGGACAGCAGCGCGCAGCCGTACGCCAGCCTCGTCTCCGAACGGCGTGAAGCGAGCCTCATACCCGCCCCAGTGGCGAGGTCGCCCGAAAGCTGGTCAGCACCCGCGTCGATTTTCCAAGCGCTCGT
>DATDEV010000734.1:0-20750 GCA_036522995.1 Polyangiaceae bacterium | reverse complement strand
CCCGACGACGACGCGGCCTTTCGGGCCAGCGGGCTGTCGCACCTGCTGGCCGTGAGCGGCACGCACCTCGTGTTCGCGGTCGTGACGCTGGTCAACGCGCTCGCCTTCCTGCTCGTGCGCATCGAGGCCTTTGCCGCCAGCGTGCGCGCAGCGCGGGCCGCTGCCGCCGTCGGGATCGGTCTGGCCTTGCTGTATGCCGACTTCGCCGGGGGCAGCGGGTCGGCTTTTCGTGCTGCATACATGCTCTCGCTCGCCTTCTTGGTGACCGCTGCGGGGCGCCGGCCTAGCCCCGTGCGCTGCCTGGCCGCCTCGATGCTGCTGGGCGGGCTGCTCGATCCGCTGGTGGCATTCGACATTTCGTTTCTGCTCTCGGTGGCCGCGACTGCCGGTCTGATCGGTATCGGACCGCGGCTCACGCGGCTGACCTCGCGCCTGCGTCCCAAGCCCGTGGCCTGGCTCGCCGCCAGCCTGGCGACGACGCTCTCGGCCATGCTGCCGTGTTTGCCGCTGCTTTCGCTGCTCGCGTCGGAAGTCGGGCTGGCGGGTCTGCTTGCCAACGTGCTGGCCGGTCCCGTGGGCGAGCTGTTCGCGCTGCCGCTGTGCCTGCTGCATGGCGTGGTCGGCTTCTGGCCCTGGCTAGAGCGCGGCACCGCCATGGCGGGGGGCGGAGCGCTGCTGATCGTGCGCGCGATCGCGAGGCTCAGCGCCGAACAAGCGCAGCTGCGCGTCATGCTGCCGGTCCCGAGCGGCTTTCAATTGGCGCTGGTGGCTGCGGCATGCCTGGCAGGCTGTGCGGGGACTGTCGCTGCCTGGCGTGCGCTGCGTTGGCAGGTGGCGCTGGTCAGCCTGGCGCTGGGCCTGCTGTCGCTCGAGTGGAGCCAACGTCAGGCGGGTGCGCCGCGTGGCCAGCTCCGCGCCACCGTGCTGGACGTGGGCCAGGGCGACTCCACGCTCGTCGACTTGCCCGACGGCAGCGCGTGGTTGATCGATGGTGGCGGCTTCGTCGGTAGCCCCGTGGATCCGGGCCGCTCGGTGATCTTGCCCGAGCTGCGCAGTCGGCGTCGTGCTCGGCTCGAGGTGGTGGTGCTCTCGCACCCGCATCCCGATCACTTTCTGGGCCTGGAAAGCGTGCTGGGTGCGCTGGAGGTGGGGGAGCTGTGGGACACCGGCCAGGGTCTGGAGCAAGGAGCCGGGCCGGCCTATGCCAGGCTGCATCGTCTCGCGCGTGAGCGCGGGGTGCGGGTGCGGCGCCCCGCCGAGCTCTGCGGGTCCAGGCGCATCTCGGGCGTCCAGGTCGAGGTGCTGGCACCCTGTCCCGACTTCGAGCCGGGCTGGGGCGCCAACGACAATTCGCTGGTGCTGCGCCTGAGCTTCGGCAAGCGCAGCTTCCTGCTCACGGGCGACGCCGAGCACGACGCCGAAGTGCGGTTGCTGGAGCGAGGGTCCGAGCTAGGCGCCGATTTCCTGAAGGTCGGGCATCACGGCTCGCGCAGCTCGTCGACGCCGGCCTTTCTCGACGCTGTCGCGCCGCGCGTCGCAACACTCTCCACGGGGGTGCGCAATCGCTTCGGACACCCGCACGGGGTCACACTCCAGGCGCTCGCCGAGCGTGGCATCGTGGCCCTGCGCACCGATCGGCTTGGCAGCATCCGTATCGACACCGATGGCTCGTCATTCGACGTGCGCTACGTGGCCGACGGCCGCTGAGCCGAAGCGCTTGCCGCATCCATAGGCGCATTTGGGGCTGGGGCCCCAAATGCCATGAGACAGGCGCCCCAAATGCCATGAGACAGACGCCCCAATTCCACGAGACAGCCTTCTTGCGGCCTGCATCGGACCCGAGGATCATGCCGTGATGACCACTGCGCCCGAAACGCTGCTGAGCGCCGAGCAGATCAAGATCCGCGTGAGCGACCTGGGCCAGCAGATCGCGCGCGAGTACGCCGACAAGCCGCTGGTGCTGCTGTGCGTGCTCAAGGGCAGCTTCATGTTCGCCGCCGACCTGGCACGCGCCATAGACCTGCCACTGCGTTTGGAGTTTCTCGGCGTCCGGAGCTATGGCGACGACACGCGCTCGAGCGGCGTGGTGCAGATCACGCAGGACATCACGCGACCGATCGCGGGTGAGCACGTGCTGCTCGTGGAAGACATCGTCGACACGGGGCTCACCCTCAGCTATTTGCGCGAACAGTTGCTGGCGCGCGCGCCCGCCAGCGTGAAGGTGTGCGCGCTGCTGCATAAGCCGGCCCGCAGCGTGAAACCGGTCTACATCGACTACCTGGGCTTCACGGTCGCGGACGTGTTCGTGGTCGGCTACGGCCTGGACTACGCCGAGCGCTATCGAAACCTGGCCTACGTCGGCGTGCTGCCTGCGTCCGAGCAGGGCTAGGGCATGTCCCTGCCGAAGAGCTGACGCCTCCTGCAGCACCGTTTCGGGCTGCTGGCTTTCTGGTGCGACGTCTCGAGTGCCTGAGATGCAACAGGGAGGCGGGGAGGCGGGGAGGTGTGCGAGGCGAGAATTTGGGGTTCGAGCCGTTCGGTGCCGAGCGGAACCTGCACAGTCGTCGAGCGGCACCCTGCAGCTCGAACAACAAAACCTCCCCGCCTCCTCGCCTCCCTGTAATTCTCGGAGGTGCTCGCCACGAGCGATCAGTCCGGAGGCAGCCCAATTGGCGGTCGTACAGCGCGACCCAGAGACGATACGTGAGCTTCTGCAAGCGGGCCGCGGTTGGGCAGCCCCCTCAGCTCTTGCGCAGGCGGGCGAGGCGTTCGGCGATGGCCTGCTCCAGGCCTTGCTGCGTCGGCCGATAGAAGCGCGCGCCGTCCAGCGCTTCTGGCAGGTAGCTCTCACCGGGCACGACGCTGCCTTCGAAGTCCGGCGGGTAGCGGTAGTCGACGCCGTAGCCCTCGTCCTTCATCAGGCCCGTCACGGCGTTGCGCAGCTTCTTCGGAACTGGCAGGGCGCCGTGCTCGGCGATCGCCGCCCGCGCCGCGCCGATGGCGGCCTTGACGGCGGCCGATTTGGGACAGCTCGCCAGGTACAGGCACGCGTGCGCAAGCGGGTAAATGCCCTCGGGCATGCCCATGCGCCGGAAGGCGGCGTCGGCCGCCGTGGCTACGGCCAGCGCGCGCGGATCGGCGTTGCCCACGTCCTCGCTGGCGAAGATCATCAAGCGCCGCAGCAAGAACAACGGATCTTCTCCGGCGTCCAGCATCCTGAGCAGCCAGTACAGCGCGGCATCGGGATCGCTCCCGCGCATCGACTTGATCAGCGCGCTGGCGACGTTGTAGTGCTCCTCGCCGGACTTGTCGTAGAGCAGCGTGGCCGATTCGGCCGCGGCTTCGACGGTGTCGAGACCCAGGCGGGCGCCTTCGTCCAGCATGCTCACGGCGGTCTCGAGCATGCCCAGCGCGCGCCTGGCGTCGCC
This sequence comes from Polyangiaceae bacterium, assembly GCA_036522995.1. Classification (GTDB taxonomy): domain Bacteria; phylum Myxococcota_A; class Polyangia; order Polyangiales; family Polyangiaceae; genus PMG-095. The sequence continues at coordinate 17,322 of DATDEV010000734.1, read as the reverse complement.
GCGTGCTGCGCGTGCGAGGGCCGCGATCGCCAAGGGTTCGGCCTGCAGCTCGAGCTGACCGAGCCCGCGTTCGCGATCGAGCAGCGCGCGCTCGAGTAGCAGGACGAGATCGCTCTCTTCCAGCGCCTCCAGGCGGAACACCCGGCTGCGCGACAGCACCGCGGCGTTGACGGAAAACGAGGGATTTTCGGTGGTAGCGCCGATCAGCGTGATGGTGCCGTTCTCGACGTGCGGCAGGAAGGCATCCTGCTGCCCCTTGTTGAAGCGATGGATCTCGTCCACGAACAGGATCGTCGCCTTGCCTTGATACGCGCGCCGTTCACGCGCAGCCGCCAGCAGCTCGCGCAGCTCGGGCAGACCGCCGAGCACGGCGCTGAAGCGCACGAACTCGGAGCGTGTCAGCTCCGAGATCACGTTGGCGAGAGTCGTCTTGCCCGAGCCGGGCGGTCCCCACAAAATCAGCGAGGGCACGCGATCCTTCTGGATCACCTCGCGCAGCAGCTTGCCCTCGCGCAGCAGCTGCTTCTGGCCCACCACCTCCTCGAGCGAGCGCGGGCGCATGCGGTCGGCGAGCGGCGGCGGAGGCTGGCTCGTGCCCAGTGCGCGGCGCGCGGCAGCTTCGAGCAGCGTCGGCGAGCTCTGCGGCGCCGCCTTCTTGGCCATCGCTCGTGTCTTAGCCCAACCGGGCCTGGGCTGCCCGGGTGCCGAAAATCGCGCTGCCGACCCGCACCAGGGTGGCTCCGGCCGCCACGGCCTGCTCGAGATCCGACGTCATGCCCATGCTGAGCTCCGGCAGGCGGCTGGCCCCGCCGTGCTGGTCGCGGAGGGCTCGCAGCGCCTCGAAGTAGGGGCGCGCGCCTTCCGCGCTTGCCGTGAGCGGCGGCACGCACATCAGGCCGCCGAGCGAAAGCGCCGGCAGCGCTTCGACCGCGTCCAGCAGCGCGCCGACCTGGCCCTGCGCCGCGCCGTGCTTCTGCTCCTCGGCCGCGATGTTGACCTCGACCAGCACGCGCAGCTGGCGGCCCTCGGCGGCACGCCCCGCGGCGACGAAGCGTTTGGCCAGCTCGCCTGCCAGCTCCGGTGTATCGACGGTGTGCACGAGCGCAGCGAGCGGCGCCACGAAGCGAGCCTTGTTGCGCTGCAGGTGACCGATGACGTGCCAGCGCAGGTCGGGCAGCTGCGCGAGCGCGTCCGCTTTCTGCGACAGCTCCTGCACGTAGTTCTCGCCGAAGTGGCGCTGGCCGACCGCGTAGGCCTCCTCGATGGCCGAGGCGGGCTGCGTCTTGGAGACGGCCACCAGCGTGATCTCGCTGGGCGCGCGGCCGCAGGCTGTCGCCGCTGCGTCAATGCGCTGCCGGACTGCCGCCAGGTTGGCCGCGACGCTCACGCTGCCCTCATCGAGCGACTTTGCTCAAAGTCACGCTGGCCCGCCGCACCGATAAGCTGTCGCCGGTCGACGCGCTGAGCACGCCCTTGATGTCACTGCCGACTTGGGCGGCGACGATCACACCCCGAAAGCCGTTCTCGGCGCTCGAGGTAAGCGTCAAGGCTACGCGATCGCCTTCGATGTGCCCGAGCAGGTTCTGTTCGCCCAGCGGACCACTGGCGCTGCCGCTGACACTGCCGTCTGGCTTGGCCTCGAGCGACAGCGTGCCCGGACCAGCAGCTTGCTTGCCGTCGTCCTGCTTCCATTCCTTCACACCACCTGCGGCCGTCTCGATGCGGTGCAGCTCGGCGTCGTAACTGCCCTGCCAACGCCCGGAAAACCAGGGCATGGGCGCGGCTGCTGCGCTGGCCGACGCCGGCGCAGTCGCCGCGCTGGCCGACGCCGACGCGAGCTCTGCCGGTTGCGACTTGGGCGCTCCCTGGCAGGCGACCAGACCGAGCCCGAGCAGAGCTCGTTTCACGAATCGCCTTCGTAGAGTTTGTGGATGCGCACGCCGACTTGACCATCCACGTTCACCAGCTCGCCCCGGCCCACCTCGCGTCCCGCCACTCGCAGCAGCACCGGCTCGGCGATGCGCTGAGCCGTTTCAATCACGTCGCCGGGACCGAGCTCGGCCCACTCGCGCGCCGTCATGCTGACCGCGCCGAGCTCGACCCGAACCACGATCGGCGTGTCGAGCAGCACGTCGGTAAGGTCCGCTGCTTCTAACTCGGATGCGCTGGGTTTCTCTCGTTCCACGCTGAGCCTCGCCTGCGCTGCTTCACCTACCACGAGTCGTCCGTCGGCGCGGATCTCGACCGCAATCGCGCGTTCGCCCTGCGGCGCGACCAGCATGCCACGCCCGACGCCTGCGAGATCGACGGTCGCGCCCGCGCCTGGCAAAAGTGCGCCAAAAACCTGCAGTGCCAGCAGCTCCTGACGTGTCAGCGCGCAGGTCGCGATCACCAGCGGCAGCCTGAGCTCCAGCTCGCCCAGGCGCGCCAAGCGCGCAGGCTCGGAGCCGAGGCTGGGGCTCCAGCCGCCGACGATCGCCACGGCGACCGCGAACGGGCGGCCCTCGAGCAGCAAGGTGGCGTCGACCAGCAGCGCCTCCTCGGCAGCCGGCGGACCCTCGAGCAGCGTCGAGGCGACGCCGGCCCGCCGCGCGCCTTCCACGGCCAGCGCCGCGACGAGGCCGAGCAGCGCGGGCGAGAGCGGCTCGAGCGGGTCGACGAGCGGCTCGCTGCGCCGGAGCACCTTCGCGGCCAAGCACGCGGCGAGCGCCGGCTCCGCGAACACGCCCAGCGCGACCCCGTCCGCGCCCAACCAGACCGTGCCGGGAGGCGCCATCGGCGGCCCGAGTCGGGAGCGCCGCACCACGATCTCGGTGGGAAGCTCCAGCAATTCGCCAAGTGCGCGGCCGACGGCGCGCGCATCCAGGCGTAGACGACGACGCAGGCCGCTGCCTACGCGCTCGGCGGCGCGAGAAACCGGCTCGAGCGCTCCCCACGGGTACGATCGCATGCGCTGCCAGGACTCTACTCCCGAGCCCGGTTTTGCGACGACCGGACAGCGGGTAGGGAGAAGCCCGTAGGGAAGTTTTCAACAAGGGCACCTCTAAAAAACTTAATGAAAACGCATGGTTAAAAATGTGTCCACAGGCGATCCACAGCGGTGTGGACCGGCGTCGAGCCGCGTCCGATCGTCTCGCCCGAGGCCGGCCGTGTTATTCGTTGGAGCCATGCGCAGGCTGCCGATCGGGCTCGGGCTGACGTGGGTTTTGGTCGCGAGCTCCGGCTTCGCCCAGCAAACGTCGCCGAGCGCAGCACCGGCGGCCGCGGCCAGCGCCCCGGCGCCGAGCGCAGCTGCCACGCCCGCCGCGAGCCCCCCCGCCAAGGCGCCGAGCGCGAGCGCGCCGTCGGCTCCAGCTCAGGGCGCCGACGGCGTCAGGCGTGACCCCAAGGGCCGGCAGGGCATCAGCCCCTTCATGGAGCTCATCGTCAAGGCTGACCGCGCCTACCTCGCGCGTGACTTCGACAGCGCGACTGCCACCTACCGCGAGGCGATCCAGATCGAGCCGCAGAACGCGCTCGGCCACCTGCGCATGGGCCAAGCTCAGCTGATCAAGGGCGATCCGAAAGAGGCCGAGGCCGCTTTCGTCACCGGGCTGCGCTTCGTGGGCGCCGACGCGGCGCTGAAGGCCAAGCTGCTGCTGTCGCTGGCCGAGCTGCGCGAGCGCCAGAAGAGCTCCGACGAAGCCATCCTGCGCTGGAAGGAGTACGCCAAGAGCGCCGAGGAAAATCGGGAAGCCGTTACCTACCCGGCCACCGCAGCCGAGCGCATCACGCGCAATGAAACCTGGAAAAAGACCCTCGCTGACTCGCTGGACGTGAAGTCGCGCATCGACAAGCGGCTGAAGGAAGCCGACGAAGCGTCGCGCAAGAGCGCCAGCGATCCGAAGAACAAGTGAGCTGCGGCGCGCGTAGGGCTGCCAAACTGCAGCTTGCTTCGCAGAAGCTTCCGTTTCGGAACCAGGCCGCGCCGTTACCCACGTCCCGGGCTGCTTCCAGCCTGGGCTCCTGTGGCGAGGGGACCTGCGAGATTCACAGGGGGCGCTTCGACGTTACGAGGCCGGCTACTGCAGTCGCACGCGTACGGAGTGGAAGAGCGCTTCGTCGGCCTGGCGCGCGAACTCCTGGAACTTGCCGTAGGCGCTCGGCTGCACGCGCCCGGCCGGCAGCTGGATCTCGCGATCGAGCACCAGCGAGTTGCCCTGTTGAGCGTCGCGCACGGTGACCTTGCGCTCGCCGTCCGCCACCACCTTGGGCGGCGCGAGCCGCTCGAGCTGAGCGCCCGCGGGCAGGTCGAGCGTGAGCTTGATGCGCTGGTGCGTGGCGTCCACGAGCAGCAGCGGCGTTTGGCGCGATGGCAGCACGGCTAGCTGACTGAGACGCGCCCCGAATGGCGGCGAGATCAGCAGCGTGCTGCCCGAGCGCTCGGCGAAGCCCTGAACGTGTCCCTGCACGTAGATGAGCAGCGGGCTATCCAGGTCGTCGAAATGATCGACGCGGTATTGGCTCAGCTGAATGCCGCGCAGCTCGCGTCCCAGCAGACGTGACTCGAGCACGTCGCGGAGTTGATCCTCCGGCAGCTGACTGAGCGCGTTGCGCAAGCCGGTCGCATACTTGCCGGTGAAGCTGAGGGTGAGCGTCACGTCCGCCGCGCCGGTGGGCAGAAGCTTCAGCGTCCCCTCGTAGGCCATGTCGTCGAGGGTGCCTTCGCTGGGCGTGCGGGTGAGCTCCGGCGAGCCGCTCGAGAGCAGGTAGGCGGGCATGCCGCGCGCCTCGGCCGGGACGTAGCCAAAGGGCGCATATTTCGAGCCCAGCGTGAGCCAGGTGCCCTTGGGGCCGCCCACGCGGATCAGCGGTTGGGTGAACAGCGCTTGCTCGGAGAACGGGCCGGTGGGCGGCAAGGCCAGGCGATTTTGCGCGGCGGCGTACTCGACCGGGATGCCGAGCGCACTACACAGCGTGATGTAAGCCCGCCACAGGTTGCCGTTCTTGCCGACGACCACGCGCCGTCCGTCTTCCTCTTCGCCTTCCTGAACGTTGGCGACGACCCAGCGGTACAGCTTGCGCGCTTGGTCGGCCTGCTGCGTGGCGGGAGCGACGATACGCTGGGCGATGCGCTTGATGCGCGGGTCCCTCGGCGTGAGGCTGGTCACCCCATCGGCCATCGCGCGCAGCGCGCTCTGCAAGTTGGCTCCCCAACCGATCTGAACGCTGGGCAAGAACTCGCTGATCGGCGCGCCGAACGGCTCGACCGGCGCGGCCGGGCTCTGATCCACGCGCCAGCGCCGCACCACCAGCGAGCCGGTCTCCTTGACCTCCGGCGCGGGCACGTTGTTTCGGGCCTCGATCTGCAGCGGCCGATCCTTGGGCGAGATCACCACGAACTCGGAGCGCGCGTAGGCGATGTTCTCCTCGCGGAAGAACCAGCGCGGACCAAAGTAGCGCATGCCGCGCTCACCATCGCCCTGGTTGCTCTCGATGCGCTCGGTCTCGACGTAGTCGCCGATCTCGAGGTGCGGCAGCGTGGCGGTGGGCTTACCCTCGACCAGCTCGGGCTCCAGGATTTGCCCATTCTTCTTGATCACGCGCAGGTGCAGCCACAGGCCGCGGCGCAGCTCCTGCTCGGCTTGCTGGGTGATGGCTTCGGCGCTCTGCACTTGCACGATCTCGTGCTCGAGCATGCGGCTCGAGCCATCGGAGTGCACCCACACCGCCGAGTAGTCGAGCACGCGTGCTGCCGTGCCGGGCAGCTTCGCGCCGGACTTCTCGTAGGCGGCGATGATGGCTCGCGCCTCGTGCCGGTAGGGCTCGAGCTCGGTGGCGCCCTCCACCAGGTCGAGGGCTTCCTCGATGATCTCGGTCTCGGCGCCGCCTTCGACGGCAGCCACCAGCGCTTGAACCAGCGCGTCGTTCTTGCCCGAAGCCAGCCCCGCGTCGGCCAGCGCCAGGCGCGCCTGCTGATTCTCGGGGTGCTGCTTGATGGCGGCCTCGAGCTTGTTCCAGGTCTCCTTCTCGTTACCAGCCCGCACCATCACGTCGTAGATGCGCTCTGCGATGTCCTTGCGCTCGGGGTGGCGGGCGCCGATGCGCTTCAGCTCTTGCAGCGCGGCGTCGTAGTCGCGCCGCGACAGGGCGCGGCTCAGCACCACCTCGGTGTCCGGGTTGAGCTGCTTGGCGCGCAGCGCCAGCTTGTCGGCCTTGGCCGACTCGCCTGCGGCTTCCAGCACCGGGATCGCGACCTCGAGCGCGTCGGCGTCGTCGGCAAAGCGCTCGGCCAGCTCACGCGCCGAGGTCGCGTAGGCGGCGTACCAGCCCAGCTCGTTGTACAGCCGGGTCAGCGAAGCCAGAATCGCCGGCACCTGGGGGAACTCTTTGCTCAGTCCCTTGAGCACGCGCGCGCCCTCGGAGAGGCCGCTCTTCTCGGCCTCCCACAGCGCCAGCGACAGGCGCGGCGACCACAGCCCTGGGTCGTGCGCGGCGGCCTTTTCGTTCAGCTGCCGCACCAGATCGCGCCGCTGGCTGTTTTCGTAGATCGGATCGTTGTCGGTAAAGCGCGCGGCTGCGGCGAGCGCCAAACCGGTCGCGCGTCCCGTGTCGACGATCAGCGGCTCGATCAACGCTGCTGCCACGTCGGCACCGCCGTCCTCACCCGCCAGATTCGCGGCCACGAAGCGCACCAGGTCGTCCTTCGGATCGCGGACGCCCGACGCTGCGACATAGCGGGTCAGATTGTTGACGTTGATCGGCTCCGGCCGTGCGAGCGAATAGGGCCGGCTGCCGTCCAGGTCGGTCCGCGCGTCCAGCGGGCGGCCGTCACGCAAGAGCAAACGCAGCGCCACGTTGGGGTCGGTCAGCTGGACCAGCACCCGGTGCCGACCGGCGCCGAGCGACGCGCCCGCGGCCACCTGCGTCCAGGTACCCCACTCGCGCACGTCGTGCTCGAGCAGCAAGGCGTCGTCGATCCAAATTCGCAGCGCGCGGCCCGCCCAAACGAGCAGCTCGGTGGGCTGGGCGAGGGTGACGAAGGTCTCGGCGTAATAGACGCCGCCCGGCATGGGCTCCTTCGGCTCGACGCTGCAACCCGTGCGCGTGGTGCTGAGAATCGTGGGCGGCTCGCCTTGTTCGACTTCCCTCGGGAAGCGCGCGGGCCAGGGACCCGGCGCTTCTGCTGGGAAGGAGCGCAGCAGGTCCGTCGCCGCGTTGCGGCCGAACGGTCCGGCGATACGCAGGTCTTTGACGCAGCCTTGCAGCTTCTGCGAGAGGCCCGCCAGGTCCTTCTCGCCCTCGGCATAGGCTTCGGACAGCGCCCAATCGGCCAGCTCGGCGCGCGTGCGAAAGCCGAGCCGACCGGGATCGCGCAGCGCTTGCTGCACGAACGGCTTCCAGCGCCGCCACAGCTCGGGGTCGCTCGAGCGAAAGCCGATGGCTTGCCGCGCGGCGTACCAGCCGATCAGCTCCGCGCGCGGATCGTCGCTGTGCCGCGCTGCTTTGACGGCGCGCATCATCTCTTCGGGCGCTTGCTTCAGGCGACCGTGCGAGAAGTCGTCGAGACCGCGCCCCAGCTCGGCCAACATGTCGTTTCTGCCGAGCTCGTCGAGGCGGCCGCGCGCCTTGGCCGCGCCTTTGGAGGTGCCGTCGGGCGACAGCAGCTCGGCTAGCAGCCAGCTGCTGGTTTGCTCGTCGTCGTCCTCGGCGTTCTTGCGCGCGTCGGCAACGCTGGGCGCCTTGGCGCCTTCTTGGTCGCGCTTCTGGCAGGCGAGCGCCAGGGTCAGAGCGCAGGCCAGCGGCAAGACGTGTCGTAGCAAGTTCATGGCTTCACCATCAGGCGCGGGCTGAACGCCGAATCCGCGTCCTCGCAAAAGCGCTTCCACGCCTTGTAGTCGCTGGGCTCGATGCGCGAAACCAACACCTTCAGCTTGCTCTTCACGATCACCTCGCCGCGCGCCTGCTCCACCTTCACGGAGAAGGAGCCGAACGGCGAGCTGGCCGAGCGCTCGGCGGGCGCCGAAATCAGCTTGGCACCGGCCGGTAGCTTGATGCGGTAGGTGTCGTCGATGGTCGTGAAGGCGATCAGCTCGACCGGCAAGCGACGCTGTGACAGGGAGGCGTAGCTGGGGGTGAGGCGGAAGCCGCTGGTCACGGGCATGCTGAGCGTGTCGCCCTCGTTGCGAGCAAAGCCGGGCGCGCTGGCACGCACCTTGATCTTCACCGGCTCCTCGTGGTTCGTCAGGTCGGAGGTGACCAGCCCTTGCGGCCCCTCGTTGATCGAGACGCCGGGGAAATCGCCGCCCAGATCACGCGTCATGCGCTCGCGGCGAGTGGCTTCGGCGCCGTAGGCGTCGCGCCAGGAAGCGGCGTTGTAGCCGCTCGTGGCGTACTCGATGTCCAGCTTGGCCGCGCCCTTGGCGTCCAGGTCGACCAGCAGCTCGCGGCGCACGAAGTTCTTCTCCGGATCGGCGTCGGGGATACGGGTCAGCTGCACGCGGCCGTCGTCGACGTGCAGCACGACCGCGCCCACGTCCATCTTCGGCAGCTCGTAGATGCCGGTGTGCTCGGCGGTGCCATCGAGGTAGAGATTCAGCGACGGCACGTAGGCGATGGCGTGGTCGAAGGGAGCGAAGCTGGCGATTTTCGAGCGAAAATCACCGCGCATGCGCGTGCGCGTCACGACGAACGTGCTCTTGATGCCCAGCTCCTTCAAGAGCGTCACGATCACCGTCGCCTTGTCCTTGCAGTCGCCCCAGCCGCGCGCGACCGTTTGCACGCAGCGTCGCGGCTTGTAGCCGTAGATGCCGAACTCCAGCGCCACGTAGCGCGTGTTGTCGATCACCCACTCGTAGACCGCCTTGACCTTGTCCAGCTCGCTGGTCTTGCCTTCGGTGATCTTCTTGGCCAGCTTGCGCGTCTCTTCGTCGAGGTCGAACTGGTCCTTGATCAGGCCCCAATACCAGCGGCCCAGGTCGTCCCAATTCTTGTAGGTGGAGACGTGAACCGACCCCAGCACCTCGGGCCACGGCGGCATGGCGGGCTCGGGGTTGAGCGGCCGCACGTCCTTGGCCACGAAGCGATACACGCGCTGGTTACCCACCAGGCTGTCGCTGTGCGTGAGCCCGGGCACGTTCTGGTCGAAGTAGAAGGTGCGCTCTTTCGGCGTGATCAGCACGTACTCGGCGTTGGCCACCGGTTCGCCGCCTTGCAACGCCACGATTTCGCCGAAATAGTTGCCGAACTCGTTGCGTGGCGTCACGTCGTCGATGCGATAGCGCAGCTCGACCACGTCACCTGGCTCGAGCCGCGGGAACTGCACGTAGAAAGCGCGCGCCGACGTGTACATCGAGACCGACGGATCGTCGGCCGAGCCCTCGCCGTACTCGACCGCCTCGTCGACCTTGCCGTCGGCGCGGAAAACGCGCGCGCCGCGCAGTTGCACCAATTGCCGGTCCGACTCGTAACCAAAGGCGTACTGGCGCCCGGCCGCGGCTGCCGGCTCGGTCATGGGCTGAAACACCACCTGTCGAAACTGGCTCGACAAGCCGTTGGCGAACACGGTGGTCACCGTGAGGTCGCGCAGCGTGCGACGGGGCTGACCGGTGCTGGGCGCGAAGCGCTGCTTCAGGAACTGCTCCTGGCTCCAGGCGTAGGCCTCGTCGGGCCGCGGCTTGGCAGGCTCCAGATGCTCGAGGTATTCGCGCACGTCGCGATCTTGCGGGCGAATCCGCAAGATCTCGCGCAGGCTGAGCAGCTGCTCGTCGCGACGCCCGAGCTCGCCCTGCAGCTCGGACAGCGCGCGCAGCGTGCCGACGTCCTCGGGCGCCAGCTCCAGCGAGCGCTTGTAGGTGGCGGTGGCGCGCTCGGCCTGGCCCAGTGAGCGGTAGGCGCGCGCCGCGACGCCGAGCGCCCACTGGTTGCCGTTGTACGCCGACAGCAGGCGATCGACCCAGCGCTCGGCCTCGCTGCGACTGCGCCTGGCGATGGCCAGGTCGATCATCGAAGTGAGGTAGGTGCCGTCGTCGAAGCGCCGCATTGCGTAGCGCTCCTCGGCCTCGGAGGCGTCGGCAGAGCGACCCAGCAAGCGCAGCTGGCTCGCGTACATGTTGAGCAGATTCACCGAGCTGGGTGCGCGTCGCACTGCTTGCTCCAGCACTCCGAGCGCCGTGCGCGGCAGGCCGGCCATGTTGTACAGCTCGACGCGTCCGGCCAAGGCCAGGAGATCGTCGGCGTCTTCGGCCAGCACGCGATCGAAAATCGGCGAAGCGTCGCGCCAGTTCGGGCTGTTTCTGCGGTGAATGGCGCGCGCGTTGAGCAGGTCCTTGGGCAGCTTGCGCGACTTCTTGGCCAGCTCCTCGGCCTTGCCGAGCCATTCATTTTGCCGATTGCGATCCTCGGCCAGACGGCTCGCGAGCAGGTAGCGCTCGATGCTCGGCTCCGCGTCGGCCGCGCGCTGCGCGAGATCCCGCGCCTTGTGCAGCGCCGGGTCGTCGCCGTTCGTGTCGGCCAGGTAGCGCGCGTACGCTTCGAGATCGCGCGCGCTCGGGTGCTTGCCGCTCGTCAGCTGCTCGAACAGCGGCACGGGGCCGAGCGCCAGCTTCGGCTTCGCTGGCGCGGGCTTCGCGGCCGGCGCCTTGCTCGCTGGCGCGGGCTGCTGAGCACGCGGGGTCGCTGCGCGCAGCCGCTCGGACGCCTTTTGGCTATCCGCGATGTCGATCGACGCCGTCAGTCGCGAGTCAGGCGAGCCGCGCTCGTCGGCCAGCCGCAGCGAAACCTCGGGCGCCTGGTCGTCACCGCACACCTTCAGCAGTAGCGGGTTCGGACCCGGAGCGAGCGTGAGCTCGACGCCGGCACGGTCGAAATCGTGACCGCGGTAGGCCTCGTCCCAGAGCGCCAGCTCGCCGTTCCAGAACAGCTTGAAGGCGCCGCCGACGCCGACGTAGGCGCGCACTTTGCGGGTGCCTTTGACCAGCTTGTCGTCGCGCACGAAGGTGGTCGCGAACACGCAAACCTTGGTCTCCGGACGCACGAGGGCGCTAGCGTCGAGCCAGCCGAACGGAAAGGCGTTGCTCACCGCGCGGTAGCGCACCGGACGCTCCTTGCCGGCGAAGGCGCGACCCGGCGTGATGGGCGCGGTCAAGTCGGTTTCGGGCTCGAATACCTGCTCCAGGCCCGCCTTGCCTTCGTTGTCGAAAGGGCCGACGATCAGGAAGCTCCCCACATAGCCGAGCGCCCGAATTTTGTCGGTGGCTGCCTTTTGATCGCCGCGACGCGCGCGCGCGAAGGCCGCCAGCACACCAGCGTAAGTGCGAGCCTCCGCGTTGAGCTTCGGGCTCGTCGCGGCGGCGAGTAGCGCTTCCTCGATCTGCTCGGCGTCAGCGCGATCCCAAAGTCCCCAGACGCGGTCGACTGCCGCATACGCCTCGGGACCTCGCGCGCGATCGAGCAGCTCGAGCGCCTTCAGCAGGTCAGGGTGAAACACCGATGGCACGGCCCGGGCCTGTTGGTTCGTGCCTGTCACCAGCGTGACGACACACAGCAGCCCGAGCAAAAACCGCCGCACGCAGCCCCAGGCGGGGCTTGTCCTACCGAGACTCATCTTGGGGGCCGGAGCGTACGGGCTCACGCCGCCGAGCGCACGCTTTGGAGGCCGAGAACCTACCTCCAGCAGGCCCCACAGCCTGACCTACCTCGGTCAGCGGAGGCTCGAGCGTCCAGCAGCTCCTATCCCGACCCCGACCTCGACCCCGACCCAACCGCCGCTGCGGTTGGGCTGGGACCCAACCGCACACGAGACAGAGCCCCAACCGCCACGAGACAGACGCGCACCGACTCCCTGGCCGGCCTACTTGCTGAAGCGCTGCCGTCCCTGCAGCCCGCCTTGCTGACCGCGGCGCGGTCATATACAAGTGGTGACTCTGGTTTTTTAGGCTCGATAGCACGAGCTAGAGGCGCTGATGGTCAATCCGCAGATGGTGATGTACGAGGAGGAGTTCAACCAGATCCAAGCGGTCGTGGACCGTCTGGTTCGGGAAGCGAACGCCAAGGTCGTCTTCATCGTCGACAAGAACGGCCAACTCATCGCCGCCAGCGGTGACGTGGACAACATCGACACGACCTCGCTGGCGTCGCTGACTGCCGGCAACATTGCCGCGACGGGAGGTATCGCCAAGCTGCTCCGCGAGAACGAGTTCGCGACTCAGTTCCACGAGGGCGAGAAGGCCAACATTCACATCCAGCTCGTGGGTAACCGCGTGATTCTGGTCGTGATCTTCGATTCCAAGTCGAGCCTTGGCCTCGTCCGCTTGCGCGTCCGCAAGTCGAGCGAGGAGTTGAACCGCATCTTCGAAGCGCTCCTCAGCAAGGTACAGGAGCCCGGCAGTGACTCGCCGTTCGCCGAAATCACCGACGAAGACATCGACAATCTTTTCAACGACTGAGGAAACCGGGCGATGAGCTTCATCAATTACATGGCCCGGGAGATCAACTGCAAGATCGTCTATTACGGGCCCGGCCTCTGCGGCAAGACGACGAACCTGCAGTACATCTACGAGCGCACCAATCCGGACGCCAAGGGCAAGATGATCAGCCTGGCGACGGAGACCGAACGCACCCTGTTCTTCGATTTTCTTCCGTTGTCACTGGGTGAGATTCGCGGCTTCAAGACGCGCTTTCATTTGTACACCGTGCCAGGTCAGGTGTTCTACGACGCCAGCCGCAAGCTGATCCTGAAGGGGGTCGACGGCGTGATCTTCGTCGCTGACTCGCAGATGGAACGCCTGGAAGCGAATCAAGAGAGCGTGGAGAACCTGCGCACCAACCTGGCAGAGCAGGGTTACTCGCTCGAGAAGATTCCCTACGTCATCCAGTACAACAAGCGCGACCTGCCCAACGTGGTGTCGGTCGAAGAGCTGCGCCCGCTCATCAACCCGATGAACGTCCCGGATTACGAAGCCAACGCGCGTGCCGGCGTGGGCGTGTTCGACACGCTCAAAGCGGTGAGCAAGTTGGTGCTCAACGAGCTGAAGCGCGGCGGGTGACCAGGCCGGCTGTCAACCGGTCGCGTAGAAATCGCGCCGCGGCAGCCGACTCCGAGTCCCAGCCGCTCGATCGAGCCAAGCTCGAGCAGCTCGCGCTGAGCTACCTGAATCGTTTCGATGTCAGCTCGCGCAAGCTCGAGCAACACCTGCTCGCTCGCGCCAGAAAGCTGGCCGCTCCGCCCGACGTCACGCAGTGGATCGCGGAGCTCATCGCGCGCTATCAGGGCTCCGGGCTACTCAACGACGCACGCTTTGCCGAGCAGCTAGCGTCGCAGCTCGCGGCTCGGGGCAAGTCGTCGCGCGCCATCGCGCAGAAGCTCGCGGCGCGCGGGGTGACGAGCCAGCTCAGCGGTGACGTGCTGAGCAGCCGCAAGCGCGAAGAGCCGGATGGCGAGCTCCAAGCCGCGATCACCTACGCTCGCAAACGCAGGCTAGGGCCGTTTCGAGCGCTCGCCGACCGCGAGCAATTCCGCCGTAAGGATCTGGCCACGCTCGCGCGCCAGGGCTTCAGCTTCGATATCGCGCGCAGAGCGCTCGGTGAGGGAGCAGGATCCGACGACGAATTCTGAGGTAGGTGAAGGTGCGCCGAGCGGCGAGCCGTGGTAACCCGGGCTCTCCGCCACGGTCTCACGCATGGGGCAATCCAGCGGCACAATCCGACCCGAAAGTGGCCTGCTCATAGCGGGCCGCTACGAGCTACAGCACGAGCTTGGGCGTGGAGGCATGGGCGCGGTGTGGCTGGCCAGCGACCGCGCCGAGCAGCTCAGCGTTGCCATCAAGTTCCAAAGCGCTGAGCTCGGCGGAGTCAACGATCGGCGCTTCGCGCGCGAGGCCGACGCGCTGTGTCGACTCACCTGTCCGCACGTGGTGCGGTTTTACTACGCGGGTCGCGAACGCGGGCTCTCGTTCATCGTGATGGAACATCTGCTGGGGCATACGCTGCGCCGCAGGCTGGAGGTGTGCGGCCAGCTTTACCCGCCGGAGGTGTCCGGTTTGGTGTGGCAGGCCGCCATTGGCCTGGGCAGCGCGCACCGCGCGGGCATCGTCCACCGCGACGTGAAGCCCAGCAACCTGTTCATGACCGTCGAGGCCGGCAAAGATTGCCTGAAGGTCATCGACTTCGGCATCGCCAAGGGACGCGATCTCGACAACACCACCTCGGGCTCGGGTGCGATCGGCTCCCCCGGCTACATGAGCCCCGAGCAGGTGCTCGGCGAGCGCGTGGATCATCGCTCCGACTGCTGGTCGCTCGCGGTGGTGGCGTTCACCGCGCTTTGCGGCAAGGAGCCGTTCACGACCAAGAGCGTGCCTGCCACGATGGAGCGCATCGCTCGCGGTGAGGCCCGGCAAATCACGCACGAGCGCCCCGACCTGCCTGCCGCGCTCGAAGCCTTCTTTGCGCGCGCTTTCGTGCGGGATCCCGAGCATCGCTTTCAGAGCCCGGCGGAGGTGGCGGTGCATTTCGAGCGCGCCTGCCAAGGGGTCGCGCTCGAGTCGCTCGGGCGCTTGAGCAAGACCAAGTCCCTTCCCGCCATCCCCGCGCACCGCTTGGCGGGCGGACACTCACCGTCGCCGTCGAGTCATCCACCGAGGCCGCTGGCGCCGAGCCCCGCGTCAGGACGACCTGCGCCGTCGTCCCCGCCCGCCCGCGCGCAGCGATCGTACTCGCCACTACCGGCCTCCCGCCCACCCGCCACGGCGGCGTCATACTCTTCTCCGCCGGCCCCTGCGCCGTCGTGGCTTGCCGGGTCGTCTCCGCCTGCTGGGCGCTCTTCTCCGCCTCGGGACTCCGCTCCGGCGCTCGACCGCTCCTTCCCGTCCGACGACCTGCCGGTGGTGCTGCCCATGGAGGGTCTCCGTCTCAAGTGGGTGCTGCTGGCCGCTGCGGGTCTGGTGATCATGGGTACTCTGGTAGTTGCCTGGAGCACTTGGCGTTCGGCAGAGCCCGCAGCGCCGGCAGCGCTTTCCCGCGAGCCCAGTGTGCCCAGTGCGCCCGCCGCGCTCGAAACGGCGGCCCGAATTCCGCCGCTCGCCTCAGCGCCGCCGCTCGCCCCAGCACCGCCAGTGGACCCCGCGTCGCCAGTCCAGGCAGCCTCACCGCCTCCCTCGCCTCGCCGGCCCGCGCCCACGCCGGCCACCAAAGCCCCCGGCGACAACTGAGCGCTGGACTGCTCAGGTTGGGCACTCCACCACCCACTGTCTGCGCCGACAAACCACGCTTTGGCGCCAATTCGTAACCCCGAGGGGATGGAACGGCCCTTGCTATATCTCTGCTCGTGTCCTCACACGGCCGGGTTCTGGTGCTCAACGACAGCCCTTCGGGTTGTGAAAGGCCTTCGGGCTGGAGCACCGGATATGGGACCACTGAGGCGTGGGAGCCGTAGGGGGGCCGGGGGTTTGTGTCGGATCCGGGCCTGGTCTGCCAGCGCAAGCTGACCCAGTCGAGGCCCGGGTCCGCACGTCTTACTTCTCGGGTTTGGTCAGCCGCCGGGCGACCTTACTGAAGTAGCTCCGCTCCATGCCGGAGATGCGCGCCGCTTCGGACTGATTGCCGCCCGTGTGCGTCAGCAGCCGTTCGACGTAGAGCCGTAGAAACGTCTCCATCAGACGCTCCTTCAGCTCGGCGTAGGGCCTGGTGAGGTCGATGGCGTCGGCCAGCGCTTCATCGAGCGCACCGCCAGGGGAGCTGGGAGGCGCAATACTCAGGCTTCCGAGCGCCACGTACGCGCGCAGCGCGTTGCGCAGCTCGCGCACGTTGCCCGGCCAGTCGCGCGTCGACAGATCCTGGAGCACGTCCTCCGGTAGCTCGGCGAGGCCAAGCTGCTCGGCGAAGTGCCGCGCGAGCTGCTCGATGTCATCGCGCCGTTCGCGCAAGGCCGGCGTGGCGAGCTTCACCACCGCCAGGCGGTAGTAGAGATCTTCGCGGAAGCGTCGCTCGTTGGCGAGCTCCAGCAGGTCGCGGTTGGTGGCTGCCAGCAAGCGCACCTTGACGGGACGCTCGTTGTTTTCGCCGACGCGCGTGACCACGCCGTTTTCTAGCGCGCGCAACAAAACTGGTTGAACTTCGGCGGGCAATTCGCCGATCTCGTCGAGAAACAACGTGCCGTCTTCGGCCGCCTCGAAGGCGCCGCCACGCGCTTCGCTCGCCCCGGTGAAGGACCCGCGCGCATGTCCGAACAGCTCGCTTCGCACCAGAGCGCGATCGAGCGCGCCACAGTTGACGGCGATGAACGGACCTTTGGCCACCAGCGAGCGTTCGTGGATGGCGCGCGCCACGACCTCCTTGCCGGTACCGGACTCGCCCTCGATCAGCACCGTTACCAGCGAGCCCTCCAGGCGCTGGAGCACCGCGAACAGTCTGCGCATGGCCGCCGAGCCACCGACCAAGGGGCCATAGGAGTCGAGTGCGCTCCTGGGCAGGCTGCTGAGCGCCTCCAGACTGGGATCGAGGCTGATCTCCACCTTACCCAGCCGAATGCGACTGCCGAGGCGCACGGTCAGTTGGCCCACGCGTTGACCCAGATAGAAGGTGCCGTTGCGGCTCCCCAGATCGGTGACCTGCACGCCTTCGGCCACCAACGTCAGCTCGGCATGTCGACGCGAGACCGTTTCGGCATCGATGACCAGATTGGCTTCCCGGCCCGCGCCGACAATGCAGCTCCCAGCGGAGAGCGTGAACGATTGCGGAGACGCGCGCACCCCCAGCACTTCCACCCGCGTGGGAAGGGGGGCGCGCTGTATTAGTGGATGCAGCGCTGTGGTCTGGCTGTCTTCTTCGACGGTCAAACGCAGATCCTTCTACTGGCTCATACCACCAATAGGGGCGCCGGGTCGAAACCCGCACTCGGCCGCACGGGCCGGAGGCGCTCGAGAATGTCCGGAAAAGCCTCGCACAAATACGCGACAGCACCTGCCCAGCTCGGCCACCTGACGCGCGCTGACTCCTTGTCGTTTGCTGCCGATGTCGAGCTCGCGTGGTCATGTCGCAAGCTCGCCACTTATCTAACTCATAGGCACGGTCGCACGATGGCGCGAGCATCAGCGCCGGCAATCAGCGCCGATAGTGTGACAGACGTAGCCCCTCGAGGGCATTATAGGCGCTCGCCTCGCTTTTTTTTGCTGGAGGGATTCGATGTCGATGGTCGGTCACTGGCGTTTGGCAGCAGCTTTGAACGCCTGTTTGCTGGTGGCGGTTGCCGCGCCGAGCTTGGCTTTCGCACAAGACGCCGCCAAGGCCGAGCGCAACGCGGCTCGCGACTCCTACAACAGGGGCACCGCTGCCTACGACCGTGGCGAC
>DATDEV010000733.1:0-6160 GCA_036522995.1 Polyangiaceae bacterium | reverse complement strand
CGTTGGTCAGCGCCCAGGTGCTGGTCTGCGCCACCGCGCCCGGCATGTTGGGCACGCAGTAGTGGACGACGCCGTGCACCTCGTACGTCGGGTGATCGTGATCGGTCGGCCGGCAGGTCTCGATGCAGCCGCCCTGGTCGACGGCGACGTCGACGACCACGCTGCCTTTCTCCATCGCCGCGATCAGCGCCTCGTCGACCAGCTTGGGCGCCACCGCGCCCGGCACCAGCACGGCGCCGACGACCAGGTCGGCGCGGCGCACGGTCTCCTCGATGTTGAACGGGTTCGAATACAGCGTCTCGATCGAGCTGCCGAACACGTCCTCGAGATACCCCATGGTCTTGGCGCGCACGTCCAGCACGGTCACGGACGCCCCCATGCCGATGGCGATCGTAGCTGCGTTGCGGCCGACGACGCCCCCACCCAAGATCACGACTCGGCCGCGGCGCGTACCCGGAACGCCTCCTAGCAGTACGCCTTTACCGCCGCGCTCTTTCACTAGGCAGCCGGCGCCCACTTGCGTTGCCATGCGCCCGGCCACCTCGCTCATCGGGCGTAGCAGCGGTAAGCGACCGTCTGGCGTTTGAATCGTCTCGTAGGCCACGCCTTTGACGCGCTTTTTCAGCAGCTCGCGCGTGAGAGCGGGCTCCGCGGCCAGGTGCAAGTAGGTGTACAGAATCAACCCCTCGCGCAGAAAGCCGAACTCCGCGGCCTGCGGCTCCTTCACCTTGACGACCAGCTCTGCTGCCCAGGCGTCTGCCGCCAGCGGCACGATGCGCGCGCCGGCGTCCACGTACGCTTGGTCGCTGATGCCGCTGCCGTCGCCAGCGCTCGTTTCCACCAGGACCTCGTGGCCGTGGCGGGTGAGCTCGCGCACGCCAGCAGGAGTCATGGCGACGCGGTATTCGCGAGTCTTCGTCTCTTTGGGTACGCCGACCTTCATGACCTTCGAGGGTCGTCGATCCGCGCTCAGATGCAAGCGCTGACTGGTGTGACTGGCGCAGTGCCGCGGGGAAATGGTTGCCGAGGGCTACCCGGCGGGCTCTGCAAGCAGCAGCGCTTGATGTGCGCGCTTTACTGAGCTCGCGCGCGGAGCTAACACCAGGGGATGGCGCGACGCCGCTTCAGCAGTGCAGCCGATACGGCACCGGCGCTGCCGGGGCTTGCCGTGCACGCGGCGGGCGCTCGGGCCGCTGAGCTGCTGAAGGAGCGGGCGAGGCTGCTGCGCGAGGTGCAGAAGAAGCAGCGCCAGGTCGAGCAGGTGAAGGAGCGCGCCTCGCGCGTCGCGCACGACTCCTTCGTCAGGATGGCTCCGCTGGTGGAGCGTCAGCGTGCGCTCGAGGCGGAGCTGGTGGCGCTGTTCGAGGAGCTGCTCGCTCCTGGTCGCCTCTCGGTGCGCGCGCGCTCGCAGCTCGGCAGGCTACGTCGGTCACTCGAGCTGCAGGGCCTGCTGTCACCCAGCTCGGACTTCGAGGGCGAGGGCGAGGGGGGAGGCGAGGGCGAAGGCGAGCGCGGCAAGGGGGGCGCGGGCGAGCGCGGCAAGGGGAGCGAGCGTGGGTCGCGGTCGGCGCAGGCGAGGCCGGACGTCGCCGGTGCGCGCCAGGTCGGCCAGGAGCGCCGGTCGCTGCGCGACATCTTCAGGAATCTGGCGCGAGCCATTCACCCCGATCAAGCTCGCCAGGAAGACGAACGCGCGCGCCGCACGGAAGTGATGAAGCAAGTGACGCGCGCCTACGAGGACGGCGACCTGGCGCGCCTGATCGAGCTGGAGGCCGCCTGGCAGAGCGAGCGTTCGCTGGCCGAAGGCGGCGATCCCGAAATGCGCTGCCGCGAGCTCGAGCGCCTCAACCGCGAGCTCCTCGACCAGCTGCGCGACGTGACGCGCGAGCTGCGCGACGCCAAACGTGACCTGCGCGACGCCGCGCTCAGCCATCCGTCTCAGGAGCTGTTCGAGCTCGCCAGCTTCGAGCTGGACGAGCTGGAAGCGATTCGCGATGCCGTGCGTCGCTTTCGCGACGGCAAGCTCTCGCTAAGCGACCTCATGCGCGGCCCGCTGCCGAGCCCTCGCCGGCGTTCGCGTGCTCGCCGCTAGCCAGCTCGCTGGGAAGGCCGCGCGCGCCATTCACCGGGCGTCGTGCCCTCCCACTGCTGAAACGCCCGAAAGAACGAATTCGCGTCTTCGAAGCCGAGCAAATAGGCTGTCTCGTTCAGCTCGAGCGAGGAGTGCTGCAGGTAGTGGCGGGCGAGCTCGCGACGCGCCTCGGCGATCAGCTGTTGGAAGGTAGCGTGCTCGTCGGTCAGTCGGCGCTGCAGTGTGCGGCTGCTCAGCCCCAGCTCGCGTGCCACCACCCGCAATTCCGGGCGCTGACCGGCGAGCGAGCGCTTGAGGGTAGCCTTGACCCGCTCGCGGAAGGAGGCTTTGGCCAGCTGCTCGGCGAGCTCGGACTCGAGCTGCGGGGCGACGATGGCCAGCAGGTCCGGGTTGTGCGTTACGAACGGTCGCGCCAGCGCGGACTGCTCGAACACCAGCGTGTTCCGAGCGGCAGCGAGCTGCACGGGGCAGCCGAAGTGGGCCTCGAACAGGGCACGAGCCGCCTCGGGTCGCGCCAGCTCGACGCGCTTGGGCCGGACGGCGTCGGCGCTGCCCCGGCGCGCGATCTCCGCTACCCAGGCGAAGCACAGGTCGACCAGCAGCTCGGGCTCGGGCTCGTCGGCCTGCAGCCACTCGAAGTGCACGTGACACTCGCCGTGGCGCGGGGCGAAATGGAGCTTTTCCGGGCAGGTGAGCTGCTTGTAGCGGGCCATGCGCTCCAGAGCGTCTCCGAAGGAACGTGCGTAGAGCGCTGCGATCGCGATCGGATCGTAGCGCTCCACGCGGGCCTCCGTGCCGAGCTTGAGGCCGAGCGCCGGGTCGTCGTTGGCCTGGCGCAGGGCGCGAAACAAGGCGAAAAACTCCTGCGTCGTGAGCAGCACGCGCTCCTGCTCGAACAGCTGGGGCGAAAGTCCCGCCTCGCGCAGCACCAGCTCGTGCGACAGGCCCAGCTCGTCTAAGCGTCGAATGACCGTGGTCGAGACTCGGAAGCGATTGGACAAGGGGGACCTACGCGGGCTCAGGCTACTTTGAGCGATGCCATGTCGATCACGAAGCGGTACTTTACGTCGCCTTTGAGCATGCGCTCGTAAGCGTCGTTGATTTTCTGGATCGGGATGGTCTCGATGTCGCTGGTGATGCCGTGCTCGGCGCAGAAATCGAGCATCTCCTGCGTTTCGCGGATGCCACCGATAGCGCTCCCGGCCAGGCTGCGACGACCCATGAGCAGGCTGAAGGCCGACACGGGTGCAGGCTTTTCGGGCGCTCCGACCAGGGTCATGGTGCCGTTGAGCTTGAGCAGACTCAGGTAGGCGTTGAGGTCGTGATCGGCCGAGGCGGTATCGAGGATGAAATCGAAGCTACCGGCGTGCTTGCGCATTTCGTCGGCGTTCTTCGACACCACCACCTCGTCGGCACCCAGTCGCTCGGCATCGGCCGATTTGCCGGGCGATGTGGTGAACAGCACCGTGTGCGCTCCGAAGGCGTGCGCGAACTTGATGCCCATGTGACCAAGGCCGCCGAGCCCGACGACCCCCACCTTCTGGCCCTTGCCGACCTTCCAGTGCCGCAGTGGAGAGTAGGTCGTGATGCCGGCGCACAGCAGCGGCGCCGCGCCGGCCGGGTCGAGCGACTTCGGCACGCGCAGCACGAAGCTCTCGTCGACCACGATGGTGTCCGCGTAGCCGCCGTGCGTGACGCCGCCCGAAACCTTGTCTGGAGAGTTGTACGTGTAGGTCGCGTAGCTGAGGCAGTATTGCTCTTCGCCGGCTTTGCAGCTCGAGCACTCGCCGCAGCTACTCACCATGCAGCCGACGGCCGCCAGATCGCCTTCGCGGAACTTCTTGACCGCGCTGCCTACCTTCACCACGCGCCCCACGATCTCGTGACCGGGCACGCAGGGATACACGGTGGGCGCGGCTGCTTTCCACTCGTCGCGTGTTTGGTGCAGATCGGAGTGGCACACCCCGCAGTAGAGGATCTCGATCTGGACGTCCTGAGCGCGCGGGGCGCGGCGCGTGAAGGTGTACGGCCCGAGCGGGGTCGTGGCTCCGCTCGCGGCGTAACCTCGGCTGGAAATGCTGGGTAATTTTGAGGGGTTGTCGTGCAACGTGGTGTGCTGGTGAGTGCTCTGGCTCATGCGAAATTCTCCTCCTGCGGACCTCACGACAAGTGTTGGGAGGTGCGACGTCCACCGCACTAGCAGAACGCGCCAATGTGCTCGCGAAACGCGCCGACCCCCTCGTGATACGCTCTCGGGCCATCATGGGAGAGGTCAGCGAGGCAGCAGAGGCCGTTGCGGTGGGGCCGGACGCGCAGGCGGCTGCGGGAGCGCTGACGTGCGAGCTTTGCTCGGCGGCCATTGCACCCGGTCAGGAGAAGCTCGCCAACGGACATCGTGTCTGCGCGGCGTGCGCGGCTCAGCTCGAGGCCGAGGTCGCCCAGGGGCAGGCATCCGCGGACGTCGTGCCGCGCGCGGCTGCCTTCGGAGCGCTCGGAGCGCTGATCGGTGCCGCGGCGTGGGCAGTCGTCGTGATCGTCACCAACTACGAGATCGGCTACCTGGCCGTGTTGGTCGGCTTCCTGGCGGGCTATGGTGTGAAGTACGGCGCGAGCGGACAGCACGGCCAGCAGCTGCAGCGCGCTGCGATCGGCTGCACCCTGGTGGGCCTGATCGCGAGCAAGTACTTCATCTATGCTCACTTCCTGTCGGAAGCGGCCGCCAAAGAAGGCGTGTCGCTCGGCTACTTCAGCTCGGCGACGCTCACGTCGTTTCCGGGTGCGATCGTGAGCATGCTGAGCCCATTCGACCTTTTGTGGCTATTTTTGGCGCTTTCGAGCGCTTGGCGGGTGCCGGCGGCGCCGCGTGTCAATGTAGCCTGATGAATCGAGACCAAGGCGAGTCGGCGCTCGCGCGCCTGCAGCGACTCCAGCTCGAGAAGAGCGCCGCCCAAAACGGCGTCTCGGCGCCGGAGGCAGCGCGGGCTCAGCGCAAGCGAGGCCTTTGGGGCACGGTGCTGGCGGTCGTGCTGCTCGGCCTCGGCAAGCTGAAGTTCCTACTCGCGGGTCTCAAGTTCCTGAGCCTGGGCAAGCTGCTGACGACCACCTCGACCATGCTGCTGTCGCTGGTGCTGTACGCCCAGTTCTATGGCTGGCGTTTTGCTGCCGGTTTCTTGCTGCTGGTGCTGGTGCACGAGCTCGGGCATGGGCTGGCGGCGCAGCTGCAGGGCATCAAGGTCGGAGCTCCGGTCTTCATCCCGTTCTTCGGCGCGTTCATCGCGCTCAAGGAGCGGCCCAAGACGGCGTTCCAGGACTTCTTCATCGGCGCCGGAGGTCCGCTGGCGGGCAGCGCCGGAGGGCTGGCCTGCGTCCTTCTGTCCAAGCAGGTGGGCGGCGACTGGTCGGGCCTGCTCTACGCGGTGGGGTACTTCGCGCTCTGGCTCAATCTGTTCAATCTGTTTCCGGTCTGGCAGCTGGATGGCGCGCGCATGGCCGCGCCCTTCACCTCGAGCGCCTGGCGCTGGGGCTTCGCTGCGCTGGCGCTGGTGACGCTGTATTCGGTGGCCGGTGAGCGGCACTTGCAGCCGATGCCGCTGATCCTGCTGGCGCTGGTCGGGTTTCGAGCCGGGCAAACCTTCTTTGCCGACAAGCGGGAGTCGGCTGACGTTAGCGCCATGGCGCGGCTGCGCGCGGCCGATGAGCGCGTGGCTTCGCAGCAGCAAGCGCAGGTCAGCCCCGAGCAGCGCTCGATTGCCGCCGGCGTCTACTTCGGCCTGGCCGGGACCCTGGTCTACCTCACTCACGTGCTCTCGGCCGGGCTGCCGCAAACGCCGAGCTGATCGCCTAAACGGGCTCGAACGAGATTTCGTAATTGCCGTACTGGTCGGTGAAGTCGTCGATGCGCAGCGGAGTGGGCGCGATCTGGAGTGCTCGCGTGGCGACGCGCGCCGCGTCGAGTCGCGGGGTGAGACGCAACAGGTGCGTCGCGAACGCCACCGGCACCGTGTAGCGGTACGTCGAGAGGTGGCGGATGGCCCAGCGAGAAGACGTGCTAATCTCCTTCGCCAGCAG
>DATDEV010000732.1:0-3882 GCA_036522995.1 Polyangiaceae bacterium | reverse complement strand
AAGCCGCGGGGCTCGACGGCGCTCGACTTGCCCGACGGCATGATGCGCGCCGAGAGCGTGCTCGGCAGCGCGGCGCTTTCGGCCCCGCCCATCCTGGTGCGCTCCCTGGTGGCGCCCTACGCCGACGGCCTGGCTTTTACGACCTTCTTGCGGCGCCAAGGCGGCTTCGGCGCTGTCGACGAGGCCTGGCGCGCGCCGCCCCAGAGCACCGAGCAGCTCCTGCATCCAGAGAAATACCTGGCGCGTGAGCCGGCGCTGGAGGTGCCGGTGCCCGAGCGTCCGGCGTTCGCCGGCGATCTGGAGGAGCGCTTTCACGACGTGATGGGCGAGCAAACGTTGCGGCTGCTGCTCGAGGATTGGCTGCCGGCCCGCACGGCAGCCCAGGCCGCCAGCGACTGGGGAGGCGATCGCCTGGCCGTGTTCAGCGACTCCAGCCGAAAGCGCTGGGCCGTGGGCTGGCACATCCGCTTCGACACCCCCTCGGCCGCCGAGCGGGCGCTGCTCGCCTTTGCTCGAAGCGCCCCGCTGACAGATCGTGCCCCAAGCTCGCCGAGCGGGGGTCCCAGCCGTACCCCTCCTCCCCTGACACGCGTGGCGGGCGGCCGACTGTGTGTGCCAAGACCCAACAACGGCCCGATAGTCCTGGTGCGCCGAGGCCGAGATCTAGCCGTCACACTCGGCCCGTTCGAGCGCAACTCAGTTGCAGTCACCCCTGACCCGGACTGCCGGCCAGCGCTGGCCTGGGCCGCCAGAATCGCAACCCAGTGAATTAACAGGCATTTATCAGTGGCGTGCGCCAGTGCGAGGGCTTCCGCGAGCGAGCGCTGGGGCGCGTGTGACCTGGCATGCGGGATAACCGTGACCTCATTGTCGTGCTTCAGGACCTTCCCGGCGGGCTGTAATTCGAGAAGTTGCGCTGAAGCGGTCCTGGCATGAAACCTGCTTAAGGTTTCCTCCGTAAGGCTAGGAGATATCCAGTGACCGACGGAACCGAAACCAAGAAGACCCAAGGACGAGTGAGCCGTGCGGCCGCCGTGATGGCGTCGTCTGCGGCGGTCGGCGCCTCCTGGATGGCCTTGGTCGCCGCCACCACCATCGGCCTCGGTGAGCTGGACCGCGTCCGCGCCGAGGTTTCGGCCGACACCGCCACCTTGGGCCACGGCGGCGATCGCTACCGCCTGGTGGTGCAGTCCTATGCGCGCGACAGCGTGGCCGCGGGCAGCGTCCCCGGTAGCCGGCAGAAGCCGCTGGCCTCCGCGCAGCGCTCGGTTACCGCGGAAGAGCTCTCACGCGGCGTCGCGGTCGACGTGCTGCGCGTCGGCGCCACGATGGATCCCTCCCACCTCATCGTGGCCTGGATCGAAAAGGGCGAGGCCGACCTGGAGTTCGATGGTGCCGAAGCGCGACCCAGCGCGGCAGCGCTGTACGGCGCTTCGGAAGGGCGCGAGCTCGGGGCCGCGCGAGTCGTGCTCAAGCCGCGGGCGTGACAACTGTCCGCGGTCGAGCGTCCGCAACAGCTAGCTGACCGGACGCCTCAGGCAGCCTTTTGCTCTCTGGGCGGGCGCCCCAGCTCGCGGACCTCGCGTAGGAAGTCGCGTCGCTCGTCTGCGCTGAGCGGCGCCTTGCCAAAGCGTGCCCGTAAATAGCGCTCGGTCAGGCGAAGTGCCGGCTCGGCGGCAGGGTGGCCAAGCGCGCTCAGCCCTCGCACGTGGGTGAGCGGCGGCGTACCGCTCGGACGGGGCACGCCGCGCAGCGAGAGCGCCAGGTCCACGGCCCGGTAAAGCTCGGCCGTTTCACGCATGCGCGCTTCCCGATCGCTCGGCGCGGGCGGCTGAAAACGCGGCCGGCGATAGCGCCGGTAGAGGTACACGGCCAGCGCCACCGCCAGGCCTAGCCCGAGCAGCGCGAGCAGCGTGCGGCGGGGCGAGGCGAGCATCGAGGATGCCACCTTGCTCTTGCTCTTCAGCTCGCCATAGCGGTCGCGCACGGCGCGCAGCAGGCTGACCTGCTGGCGCATATCGTAGCCGACCACGTTGCGATCCCAGCGCTGGGCGGCGGCCTCCACCATATCGCGCACGAACGCGAGCACACCGGTGATCTCGCTCTGAGGGGCGGCGTCCGCAGGCGGCGTCGGATCGAAGCGCACGAAGCCCTTGCCGTCGACGTAGATCTCGACCCAGGAGTGCGCATCCCCCTGCCGCACGGCGTAATAGCGCCCGAAGCGGTTGAAGGTGCCGCCAATGAAGCCATTCACGTTGCGCGTGGGCACGCCCTGCGTGCGCAGCAGGATGGCCATGGCCGTCGAGTAGAACTCGCAGTGGCCACGCTTGGACACGAACAGAAAGTCCTCGAGCGGATTTTTGGCACCACCCGATGGCGACTCCAGGTCGTAGCGGTAGCCCTTGCGCAGGGCAACCTCGACCCGCTTCGCGCGGCGCTCCGGATCGGTTTCCGTGCCGATCCAGGCCTTGGCGAGCTCGGCGACCCGCGGCGCCAGGTCGTTCGGGAGCGCCAGGTAGCGGGCCCGGGCAGCCGGGTCCAGCGCTGGCACGGGCGCCTCGTTCCCGTCGGCGAGCGCCACCTCGTAGCGCAGCCCGTTGTCCGCCATCGACCGGTAGCTGAGCTGCCCTTCCTGCCCGACGTAGATCGTCGGGATCGAGCTGGGCAGGACGTTGCCCTGCGTGACCAGCGTGAGCGCCGCGGCGTCGGGCGGGAGGAAGAGCACCGTCGGATCGATCGGCTCCAGGTCGATGCGCAGCTTGCGATCGCGCACCGGATCGGGCCAGCGGCGCAGTCGGATGCTCGAGCCAACCTGCTCGGCGCGCAGCGGCGAGTTGGGGCTGGTGCGCGACCAGCTGCGGCCGTTGTAGCGATCGAAGGCCGCGCCGCGCAGGTACAGTGCGAGGCGCACCGGCGGCTCGGCCGGTAAGCTCGGATGCTCGACGCGCATCACGATGGTGGGGTCGGCCCTCAGCCGCCCCACTCCGCCCAAGTCGACGCGATCCGAAAAGCCGACCACGCGCTCGCGACGCTCCTGCCCGAACAGCAAGAGCGACAGCCCGACGCGCGGGAACATCACGAAAATCAGCGCCGTGAACAGGAAAATGGGGATCGAAAGCAGGCAGGTGAAGACCAGGAACGGCCTGCCGATGACGCGCCGGCTGCGCAGAATGCGCGGCACGTCGACCGGCAGCCCGGTGCGGTCCCGCGCCCCCTGCCGGTAGTTGCCCTCCACCTCACGACGCAGGTGGCTGAGCACGAGCGCGCCTGGCGCCACGATCAGGAAGCCGATGAAGCACAGCCCGTAGGACAGCCCGCCGCCCAGCACCGTGCCCGCGATCAGGTGCATGAGCGCCAGCACGATCACCTGCTGGTCGTGGGCGGCTCCGCGGCGCGTCGCCAACCGCACGACCTGCAGCGCAGCCGCGAACTCCACGGCCAACGGCAACAGGCTTTCGCCCGAAAACAGCCGTGAGGTCTGCAGTGCCAGGATCGACAGCGGCACGACCACGGCCAGCCGCCGCACGAGGGCACTGTCCTGGTAGCGAATAGGCAGCAAAAGCGCGGAGATGAGCCCAACGATCGTAGCGCTGACGAACCAGCGATTGAGCTCGCCGCTGACCAGCAGCGACAGCAGTCCGAGCGACGCGAGAGCGTCGGTCATGATGCGGTGAATCAGCCCGAATCTCATGCCGAAACCCGCGCTCGCGGTGCCGCTTCCGGTTTCGGAGCCGGTGCCTGGGACGGCTCGAGCAAGGCTAGAAAACGCAGCAGTGGGTCCGCGCCGACCGCGGTGTTGGCGCGCACCTTCTCGCCTCCGGACGCGAGCACCGAGACGTCG
This sequence comes from Polyangiaceae bacterium, assembly GCA_036522995.1. Taxonomy (GTDB): domain Bacteria; phylum Myxococcota_A; class Polyangia; order Polyangiales; family Polyangiaceae; genus PMG-095. The sequence continues at coordinate 41 of DATDEV010000732.1, read as the reverse complement.
TCACCGCGCCGCAGGTGTGCGACCGCCCGCGAGGCGACATC
>DATDEV010000731.1:0-3008 GCA_036522995.1 Polyangiaceae bacterium | reverse complement strand
AATCTGGTCCAACAAATTCATCAACCATTCTCAGCGCTTAACTGCCTGACACAAGCGCCGTTCGCTGGGTTTGTCACGCGCTCGTCAAACACCCCGCAGCGCGGCGCCGAGGTCGGAAGCGCTGCGCGTGCGCGCGGTCAGCGGAGCTCCATCATGTCGTCCCCACGCCCACAAAGCATCACGCCTTCCAAGTCAGATGGCAGCCCCGAGCTGAGCCAGCTTGGCCGTGCGGTCCGCCTGCTCGAGGACGCCCAGCGCTCACTCGTGCGCGCTGGCGACGAAGCCGAGCGGCGCAACCGCGAGCTGCAGCAGCGCATCCGCGAGCTGGAAGACAACCTCGGAGAAATGGAGGGACTGCTGGTGCGCACCGAGCAGCAGGCCTCGCAGCTCGTCAATCTCTATGTGGCGACGTACCAGCTGCACGCCTCGCTCGAGGCCAGCGACGTACGGGCCGCCATCGCAGACATCGCGGTCAACTTGCTGGGAGCCGAGCGCTTCACGATCTGGTTGAAGGACGACGCCGGAAAGCTACGACCCGCCCCCGAGCACAGCAGCGTGGATCAGCAGCTGCTGCCCGACGCCTACCTGGGCGGCGACAGCCTGATCGATAGCTGCCTCGATCAAGGCTCACCCCAATTCGGTCCGCGCGACGGCTCGCCGCTGATGGTGGCGCTGCCGTTCACCCGCCACGGCGACGCGGTCGGACTGCTCACGGTGGCCGCTTTCTTGCGCCACAAGCCTGGCCTGAGCGCCGACGACCACGAGCTGCTCGATCTGATGGCCGCGCACGCTGCCTCGGCGCTGCTCGCGGCGCAGGCCTTCCACGTCTCGCAGCGCAAGCTGACCGCCTACCAAGGCTTGCTGGGCTTCATGCGCGGAGGTGGCTCGTGAGCATTTCGGGAAGTCTTTCGGACATCGCGATCGTCGATCTGCTGCAGTTCGTCCATATGAGCCAGCGCTCGGGGACGCTGCTGCTCGAGCGGCGCGGAGAGACCGCGCACATCTCGTTTCATCGCGGTCGTATCGCCAGCGCCTGGGCCGCGGTCTCGCCCTCGGTAGCAAACTTGCTGCTCGAGCAAGGCAAGCTGAGCCCGCAGCAGCTCGAGCGCGCCATGGCGCGACATCGCTCTTGTGGCACGCCCATCAGCCTCGGTCAGGCCCTGCTCGACGAGGGCGCCGTGTCCTGGAACGAGCTGCGTGACGCAGTCGCGACCAAGGTCGAGCGCACGATCTATGAGATCGTCGGCTGGGGCGACGGCACGTTTCGACTGGTTGCCGATGAGGTCCGGGTCGACGACGAGATCAGCTTTGCGCCGGGTGACGTGCTGCCGGATATCGATATCGACACCCAGGGCATTCTGCTCGAGGCGGTGCGGCTATTCGACGAGCGCAACAAACAGGGCGCGCCGCCGCCCGAGCCGGTCACCACTGACGAGTCGCCCGTCAGCATGCCACGACCCGCCGCGCACACACCGGTGGTACGCAGCAAGCCGACGGCCAGTGTTCAGGTCTTGTCGCGGCAGGCGGATGTCTTGCCGCTGCTGCGCGAAGCGCTGGGCGACTCGACGCAGGTGAACCTGGTCGAGCCGCGCGATGCCGGAGCACCGGCGCCCGGCGAGGCGCATCCACTGGTCGTGGTCGACCTGCGCAATGGCGATCCCAAGGGGCGCGTGCGCAAGATCCGCGAGCTGCACGCGCACGCCCTGGTGATCGGGCTGGTCAGCTCGCCGGAGGCCATCGCCCCCGCATTCGGTGACGGCGCGGTCGCGGTCGCGGAGCTCAACTACCTGGCGCCTTGCTGCGCCAACCTGCTGCGCGCGCACGTGCCGCTCGACGGCAACGACAAGAACCTGCGCTCGGGCCTGGGGCGACTCCGGCGCGTGCTCGGCGAGCTGCGCTCCGGACTCCTTTCGGCGACGGTCTCGCTCAACCTGATGACCATCGTGGCCGACTCGGTCGAGCGCGCGGTGCTGTTCGTGCAGCAGGGCGAGCAGCTCGTCGCGCTGGGCGCTTTCGGCACGACGCTGGCTGGCAAGCCGCTGGCAGGCATCACGCGCGGCCTCAACATCCGAGTCGAAGCTGCCAGCGGCCTGTCGCGCTGCATCGCCGAGGGTCACGCCCTGACCCTCGACTACGACGCCGCCGAGCTGCCGGAAGAGCTGAAGCGCGTGCTGGATCGCCCACGCTCTGGGCAGGGGGTGCTGTTCCCGGTGCTGGGAGCTCGGCGCGCCATCGGCCTGATCTACGCCGACAACGGCCGGCGCGCCGCCGGCTTGCAGGACGTGGAGCTGATGGAGCTGGCGACCGCTCAGGTCGGTTTGGCTTTCGAGAACGAGCTACTGCGACGACAGCTCGAACGTCTCGACCGTGTCGTCGCTTGAAGTCTGAAAGGAAACGCGGATGGCAAAGAAAGTCTTACTCGTGGATGACAGCGCGACGGTCTTGATGATGGAGCGTATGATCTTGGCGTCGGAACGCTTTCAGATCGTGACCGCGGCCAACGGTGAGGAGGCGCACGCGCGCGCGCGCAGCGAGCAGCCCGACCTGATCCTGATGGACATCGTGATGCCCAAGATGACTGGCATCCAGGCGTGTCGCGCGATCAAGGAGGATCCGATCACCTGCCACATTCCCATCATCCTGGTGACGACACGCGGCGAGGCCGACTCGATGGAGGCTGGCTATTCGAGCGGCTGCAACGACTACGTCACCAAGCCGGTCAACAGCGCGGAGCTGCTGGGCAAGATTCGCAATCTGCTGGGAGCGGCCTGATGAGCGAGCTGCGCAGCATCCGCTACGTCGAGCGCGTTCGAGAGGCGACGCGAGCGCTGTTCGAGGACTTGCTGGAGTCCAACCGTCGGCTGGGCTTGACCGTCTCGGTGCTCGGCCGCGAGCGCGAGGACGCCGCACGCGAAGACGTGGGCGAGCTGAACAAGCGCTCCGAACGTTGGCGCGCCGAGCAGCAGAGTGTGCTCGAGATGCTCGAGACCATCGACCGCGAGTCCAAG
>DATDEV010000730.1:0-4013 GCA_036522995.1 Polyangiaceae bacterium | reverse complement strand
AACCTGAGCCGGGTCGGTACGCTGGTCGTCACCAGCAACCCCAAGCTGGTGAGCCTGGCCGGACTCAAGGGTCTCAAGCACGCCAAGTCGGTCGATATCTCCAAGAACCGCGTGCTCGCCGGCTACTTCGGCCTCTTGCCTCAGCTGGCCCAGGTCGAGCAACAGCTGGTGCTGCGCCAGAACCTCGGCCTGTCCAAGCATGAGGTCAGCCAGGTGATGGCGCGTATTCCCCAGCGCCAGGGCACGCAGGCGGCCGCCCAGGGCAAGTCAGCAGCGGTGCAGTGAGGCGCGCCATGAACAACCTGCTTTCTCAGTCGTTCACGGGTAGCCATCGGGCGCCGGAGCTCGAAGACTGCGATCGACTCGGTTGGCTGATCGAGCTGCCCCCCCCGGCGCGCGCCGACTGGCGAGCGCGATTGCAGTGGGTGCGCCTGGTCGACTACCTCGCCGAAGAGCAACTGCTGAATGCTGCTTCGACTTCGTCAGGGCCGAAGCCGTCTACTGGTCCGAGGTCGAAGCGAGCTGCAGCGTGCACCTGGCAGTCGCAAGCTAGGTGCCGCAGCTCGGCCCTAGGCGCGCGCTGCTCGCCAGAAGGTCGGACGCCAGTAGTAAAGCTCCGTCGGATCCGGGGGGCCGCCCTCTTCTGTCGGCTCGGTTTCGAAGGAGTCGGCCTCGGTGATGGGGCGGAAGCCGGGGTCGAGCGTTTCTTCCGCGGTCGGCTTGCGCACGTCGCTGGCGAGGCGCTCGTCGACCGCACCGCACTTGGCGTAGCTCTGCTGGGCCTCGACGAGCGACATGAGGTTCGTGGCGTCGGCCAAGCTGGGAAAGCGCAATTGCCGTGCGTCGTCTTCCCAGAAGCAGATCATACAAATGTCTTCTGACCCGGGCGGAGCGCTGAAAACCAGGTGTCCGCAGCAGGGGCAGGGGCAGAACGGCGCGCTCATGACGGGCCGATACTATGCCGAATCGGACTGTGCGCCAGCGCGCCCGAGGCGCCGCTTGACCTTGGGCCGAGCATACGACGGCTTCGTCTTCAACGACTCCTCGCTGGCCGGCTCGTCCGGGGGCTCGGGCGCTGCCGGCTCGACCTGCTCGGCGGCGGCTGGCGGCGCTGCCTCCACCCCCAGCTCGGAAGCCGACTTCGCGGGCGCAGGCCTACGCGCCTTGGTAGCGCGCGGCAAAGCGATATTGGTCAGCTGGGCCAGCAGTGCTTCGTCGCCCTCGGCATAGATGCGGGCGTAAGCCAGCGCTTGCTGCGCGAACGCGAGCAGCGCTTCTTGCCGCTGCGCCAGCTCTTGCCGGAGCGTGGTGAGCGCGGCTTCCCGCTGCTCCAGCTCGGACGCTGCGCGCGTGACCTCGGCGGCAAGCTTGCTGAGGCCCGCGGCGTCTATATCGGCGAAGCGAACGCCGGCGAGCGGACCTTCGAAGAGATTGACGACAGCCTGCACGGGTTGCGATAACGATGTCATGGAGGGCCACGGAGCATACGTTCAGTGCATGGCACGCGCCAGCCAAAAAACAGGGCGGCCGCTAGGCTCCAGCTCATGGCCTTGCGCGGCTCTGCCCGTCTGCACGTGCAGCCGCGTCGATAGTCGGCCTCACGGCAGCTCCAGGCACGAGCGGCGCAAGCGACGGCGCAGGGGCGAGTACGTCTTGCTGTCGTAGAAGGCTTGCGCGCGCGCCTTGTGTTCGGCGCTCGGGCTTTGCATGCAGTCGGCCAGGAGCAGCAAGCCCTCGTCCATGTGCGCCTTGGAGTCGGGATACTCCGCCTGGTGCGCAGCGACGAGCTGGCGTGCTGTCTGGAAGTCACGCCTGCGCAGAGCCTGCCAGGCGCCGCCCAGCAGATCGTCCTCGCGGTACAGGCGCAGATGCTCGGCCGTGATCGGATGGGCATGCCGGGTCCTATCGAAGCCGGCGGGCACGGCCCCGTCGGAGACGGGCTGGGAGAGCGCTTTGGGGACGATGGGTGTGGGCGCCGCTTTGGGCTCGGCCAATGGCGCCGCGACCATGACACGCGGCACGTCGCGAGCCGGCGCCGCGCGCAGCAACTGCGGTTCGACGTCGCCCTGCAGCAGCGCGGCGCCGAGCAGCAGCGCAGCGCCGCCCACCAGCAGCGCCACGCGGGCCGCGCGCGGAGCGGAATGGGGTCGGCTCAAGGGACCTGGATCGTCCACTCGACCTCCTGCTCCAGGTCTTGGCGCCCGTGCGGCGTGTCCGGCGGTACCCAGGGCGTATCGTCGTGGGCGCGCGCCGTGATGCTGTGGCTTCCGGACGTGAGCCCGCGTGCAGCGACATCGAAGCTACCGCCGCCGTTCGGAGCCACCACGACGCCGTCTACCGACCAATCGACGCCGATCAGCGCCGGGTCGACGACCCTGACCTCGAGCAACTGCGGCGTCGTGACGCTGGTGGCTGTGTGCGAGTCGATGGGTCTTACCATCTCGTAGATGATGCGCACCGCATTCTCGAGCGAGATGGCGTTGAAGTAGGGCGAATTCCAGAGCGAGTTCATCACCGACTCTTCGGTCGGTGCCCATCTGTCACCGTCGCACTTGCGCACCAGCTGCTCACCGGTGCCGGGGTCTTGATTGAAGCCCAACCAATGGCTCCACTTACCTTCTGTCGTCAGGCTGTTGCCGGTGACGTTGATGCGGCTACCCGGGCAGCCGCCGTACTCGTCGGACAGGTCCTGAAAGCCGTGACCGCCCTCGTGCTGTGCGGCCAGCGCTGCGTCCGGATGACCGCCGCTCCAGACCATCGGGTTGGAGCCCGAGTTCCACCACTCCGAGTCGTTCATCATCACGCCCACCCAGTCGACTTCCATGTCGGCGGGCGCGAGCTGTGCCAGCGCCGCGTCGACTTTGTTGCGGTTGATGTGGCCGAGACGGCTGGTGTCGTCGCCGCAGCCGTCGAACGCGGTGTCGGGCGGTCCGGGACAACCGCCGCTGTCGGTGCCGCTCACGATGCCCGAATCCACGCTCACCACCTTGAGCGCGCAGATGTTGATGAAGTTGCGATACGTCCGGTACGGCTCCATCTCGCTACCGAAGCGACCCGGCACATAATCGTTGGTACCCGGCTCGCCACGACCATCGATCATGGCCATCACGTGCTGCAGGTACAGCCCGCCATCGACGTCGGCCTGATCGTAGCCGTCGCCAACGATCACGTAGTTGATGCGATTGGCGGGAGGCCCGTGGCCCTCGATCACGATGCCCGCCGCCCCGCAGTCCAGGTCATAGTCGACGGGGCCGCCCCCCGCCAAACCTCCGCCCGCGGTGCCCTGCCCGGCCGTGCCCGCGCCGCTCTGTCCTGCGACCGCACCGCCGCCCATGGAGTTGCCGCCCATGGAGTTGCCGCCCATGGCGCTACCGCCTGCTGCGCTGCTCGAGCCCGCCTGACCGAGCGGCGCGGCGCCGGCGGTGGCGTTGACGTTGCCAGCGCTGGAGGTCGTGCCGCCGCCGAGCATGCCGCTGTCGCCGGGCCCCTGCGTATCACTGCAGGCCGACCCGAAGCCTGCGCTCAGCAAAGCCACCGCTAGACCGAGTAGGTTGATTCTCATCGGAAATCTCCGGGCCAACGGCAATGTCGATGCGTGCGACCTGCTAGCTGGCTACTTAGGTGACGTTGAGCGCCGCGCACCGCTCAAATTTTCGCTGAGGCCCGCCGCCGGCTTCAGTCGCGAAAGGCTACCCAGAACGGAGCACGCTTTTTGGTGAGCTTGCCCACCGGACACCACCGTATGCGGAGACTCGTACTCCCAAGCGGCGTAACCTACCGTCGTGGCAGCCTAACTGAGGACGACATGGCCAAGCCGGATATCACCGCTCTGCAGCAGGTTCTCGTAGGACCCGACGATCCGGAGATCGTGGCACTCGAGGCAGCGCTGCGCAGCGCACAGCTTGCCGCCGATGTGGCCACGCTCGACCAGCTCATCGCCGAGGAGTTGCTGTTCACGGGTCCCGACGGAAAGCTAGGCACCAAGGCGCAGGATCTGGCGGCACACCAGTCCG
>DATDEV010000729.1:0-2415 GCA_036522995.1 Polyangiaceae bacterium | reverse complement strand
CGCCGCCGGACTGCATCGGTTACAACCGAAGCATGCGTGCATCCAGCGGGCTCTGGTGCAGCGCGCCGCGTTGGGTTGCCCTGGTCGGCGCGTGTGGCTTGGCGTTTGCGAGCGCCGCGTGCGGCGGTGATGCGTCCGTGCCGGGCGGTACGGGCGCGGGCGCTGGCGGCACTGCTACGGGCGGCAGCGGCGTCGGCACGGGTGGCGGCGTTCTACCGAGCGGGCCCGGCAATCTGACGACGGCGTCGGCGAGCGTGGCGCGCCGGCTCACCCGCACTGAGCTCGGCAACGTGCTGCGTGACGTGCTGGGTGACGACAGCGGCGCCGCTGCCAAGTACCTGTCCGAAGACGAATATCGCCCTTTCGACAACGACTACACGGTTCAGATCGCTTCGCGCGCGCTGATCGAGTCGCTCGAAGCGCTGGCGGTGGACGTGGCGGCGAGGGCCCTCAGCGCCGAGAATCGGGCCAAGGTCGTGCCCTGCACGCCGAGTGGGCCTGGCGACGCAGCCTGCCTGCGCTCCACCATCGAGAGCGTCGGGCGAAGGCTCTACCGTCGGCCGCTCAGCGAAGAGCAGATCGCCGCCTACCTCACGCTGCAAAGCTTCGCGACCGAAGACACGCCGGACGTGACGCACGACTTCTACACCGCCGTAAATCTCGTGCTGCGCAGCATGCTGCAAGACCCCGAGGTGCTCTACCGCATCGAGACCGGTAGCCCCAGCGCGGAAGCGGGCATCTACAAGCTCGACGCCTACGAGCTGGCCTCGCGCATGTCGTTCTTGCTCTGGGGCAGCGGCCCCGACGACGCGCTGCTCGACGTGGCTCGAGCAGGCGGCCTGCTCGACGCAGGCTCCCGCTCCAGCGAAGCCGCGCGCCTGCTGGGCGATGCGCGCGCCCGCGCGCAGCTGGAGCGTTTTCACGCCATGTGGCTCGGCTACCGCGCCATTCCGGCTTCCGCCGAGCTTGCCAGCGCCTTCAGCAACGAAACCAACAAGCTCATCGACAAGGTGCTGTTCGACCAGCCCTCGAGCTACCTCGATCTCTTCACGTCGACCGAAACCTACGTGAACGATTTGCTCGCCACGCAGTACGGCTTGCCGGCGCCGGCCGGTGGCGAGGGCTGGGTCAGCTACCCGAGCGATCAGCGCGCGGGCATCCTGTCGCACGGCAGCGTGCTCGCCGCCTTCAGCAAGTTCTCCGACACGAGCCCCACGCAGCGCGGCATCTTCGTGCAGACGCGGCTGCTCTGTAACCAGGTGCTGCCGCCACCGGCCAACGTGAACGTCGACCAGCCGCCTGCCAGCGACGAAGCCGTGTGCAAGCTCGACCGCTACGATGCGCATCGCACGCTGGCCAGCTGCAAGGCCTGCCACGCGCAGCTGGACCCCATCGGTTACGGCCTCGAAAATTACGACATCGCCGGGCGCTACCGCACCCACGACGACGCCCACGAGGAGTGCATTTTGCCCGGTACCGGTAGCCTGCCCGGCTATGGCGAGTTCAGCGGTCCGGGACAGCTCGCCAAGCTGCTGGTGCAAAGTGGCGAGCTCGAACAGTGCTTCGTTCAGCACTTGATGAGCTACGCAGCCGGCCGCGAGCTCAGACCCGAGGAAGACGCCGCGCAGGGCGCGCTGCTGGCGTCGTTCAAGGCCGATGGCTACGCCCTACCGCTGACGCTCGGCAAGCTCGTCGCCGACGAGCGCTTTGCGCTGCGCCAGGAGGAGGCACCGTGAAGCGCCTGGTGCTTCCGCGACGAACGCTGCTGCGCGGCCTGGGCGGCGTGGCCGTCAGCCTCCCGGTGCTCGAGTGCATGCTCGATGGCCATGGCGAAGCGCTGGCGCAATCGGGTGAGATCCCCAAGCGCTACGCCATCGTGTTCGCCGGCCAATCCATCGGCGGCGACGGCTGGGAAGAAGACCGCTACATGGTCGCCGGCGAGCGCAAGCAGGAGACCGGGCATTTCATCGCCGATACGGCGCCCGGCGCCGGCTACCCCGTCACAACGCCGCTCAAGCCGCTCGAAGCGCTGGGCCTGATGGGCGACTTCAGCATGGTCAGCAGCCTGAAGATCCCCTGGAACACCACATCGGTCGAAGCAGCCGACGTCCCGGCGGGCGGCGCCTTCCGAGACTTTCACGGCGGCGGTGCGAGCCCCTTGCTATGCGGCACGCGCTCGGACAGCCCCAGCTTCAAGGCACGCAGCCTAACCAGCGATCAGATCGTCGCTGGCCTGAACCAGACCACGCTCGGCTCGCTGGTGCTGCGCGCTCAGCCGAGCTGGTACCTGTCCGGCTCCAGCTTCGCCGGCCGTCAGTACATTTCGTACGCCGAGGGTGGCAAGCCGATCGAGGCCGCCATCAGCCCCAGCATCGTGTACGGCTCGCTGTTCGACGGCTTCGTGCCCCAGGACGA
>DATDEV010000728.1:0-7329 GCA_036522995.1 Polyangiaceae bacterium | reverse complement strand
CGGCGGGGGCGCGTAGCCGGGCGGCGGCGGGGGCGCGTAGCCGGGCGGCGGCGCGCCATAGCCCGGCCCGCCAGCAGGCGGAGTGCCGTAGCCCGGAGGCACCGGGTAGGCCGGAGATGGAGACGGGTACGGATACGGAGCCGCGGCGCGCTGCCCGTAACCGAGCCCGGCGCCGAGCGCCATGCCCTGAGCCATCGCGGCGCCAGCGGCGCCATCGCCGCCCTGCGCCAGCCCCTGCCCCAGGCCCATGGTGGCTTCGGCGGCGGCAAACTGGCCGTAGCGCTGCATGTCCAGCTGGTTCACGTAGCGAGCGCGGTTCTGAAAGTCCTGGTCGAGCTGAAATTGCCGCGCCTGCGCCTCGGCCTGCGCCTTGGCCACGCCACGCTGCGCAGCCATCGCCTCGACCTTTGCCTGCGCGATCACGTCCTGCTTCTCGTCGAGGCGGCGTTGATCCTCCTCGCTGACGTTGATGTTGAGCTTGCCAATCTCGAGCACCTGCACGCCGCAGTTGGCCAGATCCGGGCAGTTTCGCACGATGCGCCGGCCCACTTCGGGCCCCATCTGCCCCAGATCTAGCAGGGTGTACTCGCGGCTCTTGATCAGCTCGCCCACGGTGCTCTTCAGCCCCATGAACAGCAGATCCTTCACCCACTGCATGGCGCGCTCGGGGTCGCCCCCCTGCCCCACGAAGCCGACCAGGAACTTGTACGGATCGACGACGCGAAACGAGTACGTGCCGTTGGCGCGCAGCGTGACCCGCAGCTCGAGATCGGGATCACGCATCGACCCGATCTGATCGCCGAAGGTCTCGTTGAACATCGGCTTCATGGTCACGAAGTACAGCTCGCTGATGAAGACGTTGCCGCCCGTGAACTGATCCACGAGCGAGCCGAGAAACGGAATGTTCTGCGTGGTGAGCGTGTACGGCTCGCGCGACGGGCCCAGCGTGCCTACATAGAAGCCGTTCTTGAAAAACAGGACGATCTCGTCGGAGTCGACCGTGAGCTGGCTCCAGAAGGGGAAATTCTGATCCGGGTGCTTGTAGAGCACGCGGTTCTTGTGCGCGTCGGCGCGCGCGATCATCATCCGCTGCACGCCACCCTTCACGAAGTCCATGATGCCCATCTGTTATCTGCTCCTTCGCTTGCGGCTGCGCGGCGACGCCGAGCGCGTGGCCGCTTCTTCATTGTACACGGCAAAGCGAGCCTGAGGTAGGCTGAGAGGCTTCACGTGGACGCTACGGACATCGAGCTAGAGAATCTGGGCCCGGCCGCACAAAAGGTGCTTTCGGAGGGGGCGCCGCCGGGCGTGCAAATGATGGCGTCGAAGGGCGTCGTGCCCGGCGCCAAGCCGCACGAGCTGGTGATCGTGATCGCCGAGCTTGCCCGGCGCAGCGACGAGAAGCTGCGCGACTCGGCGCTCGCCACGCTGCGCAAGCTGCCGCCGCCGATTCTCAGCGGTGCGCTCGCGTCCGACCTGCCGGGCAGCGTCACGCTGAAGCTCGCCGAGCTCTACGGCAGCGACCACGAGGTAATCGAAAAGCTGCTGCGCATGCCGCGCGTCTCCGGCGCAGCGCTGGAGCTGCTCGCGGGCGCCGCCGACGAGCGAGCCGGCGAGCTGATCGCCACCAACGAAGTGCTGATGCTCAAGTACCCGGTGGTGATCGAAAAGCTATACATGAACAAGCGTGTGCGCATGTCGACGGCCGATCGCCTGATCGAGCTGTGCGTGCGCAACAACATCGAGCTCTCGATCCCCGCCTTCAAGGAGGCGGCGCTCGCCATCAAGAACGAGCTGATCGCGGAGCCGTCGGAGGAGCCGACCTTCGACGACGTGCTGTTCAAAGAGACGCACGAGCTGGCCGAGCGCCTGGCCATGAGTGACAACGAGGACACTCACGAAGTCGACGAAGAGGGCGAAGAAAAGGTCAAGGAGAAGGTCAAGCCGCTCTACGCGCGCATGGCCGAAATGACCGTCTCCCAGAAGGTTCGCTGCGCTACGCTCGGCACCGCGGCCGAGCGCCTGCTGTGCGTGCGCGACTCCAATCGCCTGGTCGCGGCGGCGGCGGCCAAGAGCCCGCTGCTCAAGGAACCGGAGGCCGTGCAGATCACCGCCAGCCGCGCGGTGTCGGAGGACGTGCTGCGCCTGCTGGCCATGAACCGCGATTTCACGCGCAACTACCAGATCAAGCTCAACCTGGTCATGAACCCGCGCACGCCGTTCTCGTTCTCGTCGCGGCTGGTACCGCTGCTGCGCGACTCCGAGCTCAAGATGCTGGCGAAGAGCAAGAACATCAGCAGCGCGATCGCCAGCTCCGTCCGGCAACAGCTAGCCAAGAAAACCCAGCGCCAGGGCTAGCGCTGGTCAATCGCCGGTCAGGCGCTCGCGGCGCTTTTGCAAAGCAGAGAGGCGGGCGGCCCGCTGCTCCTCCGCTTGCTTCACCTTCTCGGGATCGACCAGGAAGGGTGCGATGCGCTCGGTGCGCTCGAAGCGCTCCTTGTACTTGAGCGCCTCCAGCTTGGTCTTGAACGGGCCGATGCGCACCCGATGCCACAAGCCCCGCTCCGGCACGTGCGCGGCCTGGCGAAAGGCGCGGTGTCCACGCTTGCGCAGATCCTCGACCGTGCGGTCGGCTTCGGTCTGTTCCTTGAAGCTGGCGATCTGCAGCTGAAAGCCGCCCTCAGAGCCTTCCGGAGCGAGCGCCGTGTCGGTCTTGGCGGCCGCGGCGTTGGCGGCCAAATCGGTGAGCGCGTCACGCGGCGTCGTGATCACGGGCGAGGAGTTGAGCAGTGTGCCGAGCGGCAGGGGCACGACCGGCAGGCGATCCGTGGCCGGCGGCGGTGCGGGCAAGCCGTCCGGACCGAGCGCGCCCTCGGCGGGCTCGTCGCCGCGCTTGATCAAGCGACCGCGCTCGTCCTTCACGGCGGCCAGCGCCGTGGTGGGGCTCTGGTCGTCGCTCAGGATGCGCGGGAAGGTGACGTCCTTGCCGTCCAGGGCCTCGGCCGGTATCGCCTGGGCCTTGCTGCCCTCGACCAGTACGGCCAGCGGATCCTGGGTCGAGCGAGCCGGAACGCCGCTCTTCTTGGACATCATCACGGCGGCGCTCACCACGGCGGCTCCGGCCAGCGATACCAGCAGCAGCGTGCCGATGCGCGAGGGCCGCCCGGAGTCCTGCTCCTGTATCTGCTCCAGGTTTCTGACGTTGACCGATGCCATGGGGGTTCTGCCTGGGTAGCGGACAACGCTCGTTTGGGGCTAGTTTTCGGCAGGCTCGAGCGGAGGGAACGGCACCACCCTGCCCGAGCTGCACACCACCGCGCGCGACAACGGCGCGCTCAGCCTGGCACCTGGCCAGGCGATGACCTCGCTCACCAGGCCGCTGCCGATGACCTCGGCCCCTGCGCCGATCAGGCTGCGCGAAAGCTCCACCCCTGGCGCCAGCCGAGCGCTCGGTGCGCGGAAGCTCGACTGCCCACTGCGGCTCAGCCAGCGAAAGTTCTGCGCCACGTACTGCTCGAGATCTCCCAGATCGCTCCACTCGCCGACGCTCGCCACCGTCCAGACACGCCCGCCGGCCGCGAGCCGCGGCAGACTGACGTCGCCGAACAGGCAGCCGCGCTCGGGCAAGCTGCCGAGCACGCTTGGTCCGAGCGCCATGACCCCGATGTAGTCGCCGCTCTGCGTCTCTTCGCCGAACACCTGACCGCGGAGCCTCACGACAGCACCTTGGTCATCCATACCGACGCTGCCTGCACCCCGCTCGCGTGGGCTCACGGCCAGCACCTGCGCGTCGCGCTCGAGCGCCAGCTGCAGCAGCTTGGCCACCGGCGGCTCGGCCAAGATGTCGCCGTTCCAAACCAGCAGCGCTCCCGGCTCGACGCTGCCCCGAGCGCCGGCAACGCCGCCCGCGGTGCCGCGGATCTCCGGCTCCACCACCACCTCAACTTCGAGCCCCAAGCTGCGAATAATAGCCGATAATTTCTCATGCTCATGATGTGCATTAGCCACCAGGTGCGTGAGGCCCGCTCGCCGGCAGGCGGCCGCCACGTGCGCCAGCAGCGGGCGATCGCCGACCGGCACGACCGGCTTGGGCAGCTCGAGCGTGAGCGGGTGGAGGCGTGTTCCGAAGCCGGCTGCGAGGATGAGCGCAGAAGTCATTGTCCTGCGTGAGTATGCCCGAAAGCTCGCCCAGTTCTCGGCTGCGTGGTACCGCAGCTCTCGATGAGCTTGCTCCGTTCGCTCTCGGCGTCGCTGCTTTCGGCCGCCTCCTCGTTCGCGGTCGTGACGGCTACGGGCTGTGATACGGGCGCCGTGGGCGTCGAAGATTGCCGCCAGATCGAGAGCGCACGCTGCAAGGCTAGCGAGTCCTGCGGCCTGCTCGAGGACGACGTCGACGCCTGCGAGCGCTACTACCGCGACCACTGCCGGCACGGCGTGGCCGGCAACGATCCGGCGGGCTCGCAAGTGAGCGAATGCGTGAAGGTGATCGAGGCGGCCGGCAAATGCGCGGCCAGCAAGACCGATGTCGCGCCGGCCGACAAGAAGGACATCGAGCTGAGTGCCTGCGACGAGAAGGTCACCGAGCCGCAGCCGCCCGACCTCACCACCGTCTGCATGGTGGTCGAGCGCCCCGAGCTCGCCGCGGAGTGTGCGTTTTTGCTGCCCCCGGACGTGGTGCCCCCCGACGGCGAAGGCGGCACGGGCAACACGGAGCCCGAGCCCGAGCCCACGGGTGGCACGGGCAGCGGCGGCCAAGCTACCGGTGGCACGCCCGCCGAATAGCCTGCCCCCAAGCTCCTTCTCCAGCCCTCGCCCGCCAAACCACGGCGCCACGGGCGTACGACCTTGCGAGGCGGGGGGGCCTGGTCTACAGACGCGGGCGCCCATGCTCGCGCGCGCTCGTTTGCTCCGCCCCTCGCGTCCGGCTTGCCTCGCGCTCGGAGGCTTGCTGACGGCGCTGGCCGGCTGCTCGAGCGATGACACCACCGTCGAAGACAGCGTGACCCATCCGACGCTGATCGAGGTCGCGCCGACGGACTTCCTGGGCTCCGAGAGGTGCGTGACCGGCAGCGACGACGCTGGCATCAAGCGCTACGTCGCCACCGCCTACGACGTGACCGATGACGGCGCGGGCGGCGCGGGCTCCGAGCCCGACGTCGACGCGGTCGCCTCCGAAGAGGAGGCCGAGCCCATGCGCGACGACGTGGGCGAGCTGCCTCGAAACGGCTTCAAGCTGCCGAGCTCCGGACCCACCTCCTGCACTGCCTCGGTGGGCTTCGGGCTGGTCGTGCCCGGTCGCCGCTACCGGATCCGCGTCGACGGCTACACCACGACCGAGCTCACGCCCCGCGCCAGCGGCTCGCGCTTCATGGAAAGCGAGGGCTCGGTGGTCGAGCCGAGCTTCCGAGCCGACTGCCCCGGACGCCAGCCCGGCGCGACCGATCCGAACCAGTTCGGGGGGCCGTTTCTCGCTATTGGCGAAGTGATCATCGACGTCACGAACTGCCTACCCTTCCAGTGAGGTGGGACGCGGCGGGCCTGGCCCGGCTCTAGCCGTGCCGATCGAGGCAACCTGCGTTACAACTAAGGAAGCGATGCCTCCGAACGACGGACCGATGATGGCCCTGCCGCTGCCAGGGAAGGCCGTTCGCGGAGTGATGCTCGCGGTGTTCGTGATCTGGCTGAGCTTTGCGATTGGGCTCAACTGGGGCTCGGTGCCGGGCGGGCTCTTCCTGCTGTTGGCCGGCAGCACCGACGCCATCCTGCACGGCGAGGTCTGGCGCCTGTTTACCGCGCCGCTGCTGCACGACGCCCAGGGCGCGGCCGGGGTGAGCCACATCATCACCACGCTGCTGGGGCTGTTTTTTCTCGCGCCGAGGCTCGAGGAGCAGTGGGGCTCGAAGCGCATGCTGCGCTTCATCGCGCTGTCGGCGCTGGTGGCCTACGCGCTGCAGATGCTGGTCGACATGCTGCTGCCCGCGTCGCTGTCGGAGCGCTTGGTAGGTCAGTACTGGTTCGGGCTCACGCCGGCGCTGGGCGCCATCGCGATCGCCTGGGCGCTCACCTTCAAGAACCAGGTGGTGCGGCTGTTCTTCGTGATCCCGGTCACGTCGCGCATGCTCGTGGTCTGGGTGGTGGGGCTGGGGCTGCTCTACCTGGTGGCCGGAGCACGCCCCAGTGAGGGCCTGATCGCTCCCTTCGGAGGCATGCTATGCGGCTGGCTACTCGGTGGCGGCACCCCCTCCCCGCTGCGCCGAGCGTGGCTCAAGCTGAGGCTGGCCCAGCTCGACAGCGAGGCGCAGCGTGAAGGCCGCCGCCGCAAGCCACGCCCCAATCCGAGCGGCCTGCGAGTGATCCCGGGCGGCCGCGCGGACGACGACGAGGACAAGGGCAAAGGCCCCGATGGTCGCTGGTTGAATTAAGGTGTAGACAGTGGCGCCCGCCGCGCCCGCGGTGCGCGAGCCTTCTGTCACCTAGCTCACCTAGCACCCCATGCCAGCGCGCCTGAGTCACCTCACGACCGTCGAGAGCCTGACACCGGAGCTTTCCAACGAGCTACTCGACAAGGCCGACGAGCTGCTCGAGCTCACCCGCCAACCGATCGTCAAGCTCGCCGACCTGCGCGGCAAGACCATCATCAACGTCTTCTACGAGGCGTCCACGCGCACCCGCACCTCCTTCGAGCTGGCCGGCAAGCGCCTGGGCGCCGACGTGGTCAACATCGGCGGCTCGGCCAGCAGCACCAGCAAGGGCGAAACCCTGCGCGACACCGTCAAGACGCTCGACGCCATGCACGCCGATGCGATCGTGATTCGGCACCCCGCCTCGGGCGCCGCCGACTACGTCGCCAAGCACACGCGCGCCGCCGTCATCAATGCCGGCGACGGCATGCACGAGCACCCGACGCAGGCACTGCTCGACGCGCTCACCATTCGTCGCCACCGCGGCAAGGACTTTCGCGGCCTGACCGTGGCCATCCTGGGCGACGTGCTGCATAGCCGCGTGGCCCGTTCCAACGCCAAGCTGCTGCGCATGCTGGGCGCGCAGGTCCGCCTGGCAGGACCGCTCACGCTCTTGCCGCGCGACGCCGAAGCGCTGGGCTGTCCCCAGTTCGACCGCGTCGAACCGGCGCTCGAAGGCGTCGACGTGGTGATGATGCTGCGCATTCAGCGCGAGCGGTTGGGCGCCGCTCTGTTCCCCAGCCTGCGCGAGTACTCGCGCGTGTTCGGCCTGAACGCTTCGCGGCTGGCGCTGGCCAAGCCCAACGCCCTGGTCATGCATCCGGGTCCGCTCAACCGCGGCGTCGAAATCTCCGAAGACATCGCGGAC
>DATDEV010000727.1:0-2888 GCA_036522995.1 Polyangiaceae bacterium | reverse complement strand
TACTGCTGCGGTGCAGTGATGGGCGCTAGCTGACGCCGCGCCGGCGCCGCCGGCGCGGCGAGTTGGTCGTCAACGCCCGCTGCTAACTCTTCACTCAGCCGCGCCTCCGCCCTCTCCGCTCCCGCCTCCGCCTCCGTTTCCGTCCCCGCGCCGTGAATGGTGTCACTTACCCAGTCGCGAGGCGATTCGCCCGGCGCGAGCTCTCGCACCGGCGGGCAGAGCGACGTGACCCATTCCTTCCAGGTCGGTTTGCGCGGCGAGCGCGGCAACTCGGGCGCCAGCAGCTGCACCAGGTCGGGCACCCGAGGCAGCGGATGGAGCTCACGCACCAGTTTTGCAAGCTCCTTCTTGGTGCGGAATTTGGCTCGGGCCAGCACCTCGACGTGATTCTCGAGCGTGAGGTGAGGGCCCAGCATCAACAGGCCGGTCAGGTGGAGCTCGCCGCTGGCGATTGCGTCGAATAAGAGCGGGAAGCGCTTCACGAGCCGCGCGGCGCTCGAACGGCGTGCCGCCGCATCTTCAGACATGCGCAGCATCGTAGATGCAGTACGTGTAGAGACTGGCGCAGGCGCGCGTGCGATGGATGCCGCGCACCTCCACCTTTCGAGTCGTCCCGCGCCTGCTCTGCATTCCACGGGGGCTCGTGAGCGTCTTGTGACGCATCCCTTTCGGGATGCAGCGCTTCGCGCGCAGTGCTTTGCGAAAAATACGTCAAGAAGAATCGAGGTCCAAACCGGGTCTATGGGTGACGGATTTGACGAGCGGCGCCGCGAAAACCCTCTGCGGGACCCCCACGTCCGGGCGAATGCCCGGCGTTTGGGGGCCCCCGCGCGCGCGCAGGCGAAGCCGAGCACGCACGGGCCGCACGGCTTCGTGCACCAACGCAGGGGCAACTAAGCGCCGCGCAGCGACAGCAGCTTCGTTTCCGTGAGCTCTTCGATGGCGAAGCGCACGCCTTCGCGGCCAAAGCCGGAGTCGCGGGTGCCGCCGTAGGGGATGTTGTCGACGCGGAAGTTGGGGGCGTCGTTGATCAGCACGCCTGGGAAGGCCAGCTCGTCGAAGGCTTTCAGCGCGCGTGACAGCTCGCGCGTGAATACTGCCGCCTGAATGCCGAAACGCGAGGCGTTGCAGGCAGCCAGGCCCGCTTCGAAGTCGTCGATCGGCTCGACCACCGTGACCGGTCCGAAGACTTCGTCCTTGCACACGCGCAGCTCGGGTGTGGTGCCGGTCAGTACCGTCGGTGCCAGCATATTGCCTTCGGCGCTGCCGCCGCAGAGTAGACGCGCTCCGGCGCTCGTCGCCTCTTTGACCCAATCGAGCACGCGCGCGACGTGCCGTGCTTCGATCATGGGACCCACGACGGTGCGCTCGTCGAGCGGATCACCCACCGCCAGCGCGCGCGTCGCTGCCACGAAGCGCTCCAGGACCTCGTCGAAGCGCGCGCGGTGCACGAACAGGCGCTGCGCCTTGATGCAAACCTGACCGGCGTTGGCAAAGCTGGCGTCGACCAGCCGCGGGAGCAGCGCGTCCAAATCCGCGGTCTCGTCGATCAGGCACGGCGCATTGCCGCCCAGCTCGAGCAGCACGTGCTTGCGCCGCGCCACACTCTCCAGGTGCCAGCCCACTGCGTCGCTACCGGTGAAGGACAGCACGGGGAGGCGCGGATCTGTCGCCAGTCGCTCTGCCACCTCCGGCAACAGGTGCACGACGTCGAAGGCGTGCGCGGGCGCGCCGGCGGCGCTCGCCAGCTCCGCCAAGCGGTGCGCGGTGAGCGGTGCTTGCGGCGCCGGCTTGAGCACGAGCGGCGCACCGATCGCCAGCGCCGGTGCCAGCTTGTGCGCCACGAGATTGAGCGGAAAGTTGAACGGCGAAATGCCTGCGATCGGCCCGCGCGCGACGCGTCGAAAGAGCGTCAGGCGACCTTCGGCGCCGGGCAGCTGATCCGAGGGCAGCACTTCGCCGCCCAGCTGCCGGGCTTCAGCAGCGCCCAGGCGAAACGTCGACGCGGCGCGCGCCACCTCGGCCCTGGCGTAGCGGAGCGGTTTGCCTGATTCACGGGTGATGAGCTGCGCCAGTGCGCCTTGCTCGGCATCGATGGCGAGCGCGATGCGTTCGAGCACGAGCGCGCGCTGATGCGTCGGGCTTCGCGACCAAGCTCGAAATGCATTCGCCGCGCCGGCGATCGCGCGCTCCAAATCAGCTGCGTTTCCGAGCCCCACCTCACCGACCAGCGCGCCGTCGAATGGACTGCGAACGGCATGATAGCTCGCTGCCTGACTACTCGCTCCGCCAATGTAGGGGCCGTGTTTCGACACTGTCATGACCGCGTGCACCTTATCGCGCGCGGCAGCGCGGGCAGACCATGCCGCTGCAGCAAGCGGGAAAAATTCGCCATCAGCGAATAATCACACGGTGCGCAGCCGGCTGGGGCCCCGCGGACCACGGGACAATTGTCATTTTCCCGTGACCATTCGCCACAGGCTCCTACATGTCGTGCTCATGGCCTAATCGTCAGATGTGCCTGAAAACATGACGAAACTCACTTGGCATGACTCGACCTGACACCGATTCGCGCGCCAAAGCGCGAGTCGATTCGGGTTTACAGATGGAAATCCTGGCCGGTATAACCAATGAACTCGATGCGTTTCCTGGCAGCGATCGCTCTCGGATACTTCCTCGTCGTCGGCAAGCTCGGCGGTCAGGGTACCCAGCAAGAGCTCGGCGCCGGGATGATGGATCCCGCGCGCGTCGAATTGGATCGCACGCTCAGCGCCGCCTTCGACGAGCCGCGCGAGTTCGATGCGCTGCTCGATACTCCGAAGCGCCGTGTCGCTCCCGGTAGCCGCGTTATCTCGCTCACCGCGGGTTGTCGTGCAGCGCAAAAGCCG
>DATDEV010000726.1:0-2047 GCA_036522995.1 Polyangiaceae bacterium | reverse complement strand
GCAGAGATAGCTCACCTCGAAGCTGCGTCGGTGACGGCGTTCCGCATCCTGCGCAGCGAGCTGCGAGCAAACGGTGCACCCAAGAAGCTCGTGCGCGCCGCCGCGCGCGCCGCACGCGACGAGGTGCGTCACGCCCGCTCGACGGGTGCGCTCGCGCGGCGCTTCGGTGCCTCTCCGCGCAAGCCCACGATCGAGCCACGCCCCTTGCGCTCGCTCGAGGCCATGGCGCTCGAAAACGCCGTCGAAGGCTGCGTGCGCGAAACGTTCGGCGCGCTGCTCGCCACCCGGCAAGCGGCGCAGGCGAGCGATCCCGTCGTGCGCGCAACGATGATGCGCATCGCCCGCGACGAAACCGAGCACGCCTGCCTCTCCTGGCACGTGGCCCGCTTCCTCGATGCCAAGCTCGCCCCCGAGGCGCGACGCAAGGTTCAGCGCGCCAAACGCGCGGCGGCACGCGAGCTGCTGACCTCGCTGGCAAGCGAGCCCGCCCTCGACTTCGCAGACCTCGCCGGCCTGCCCAGCCCCAGCGAAGCCCTCCAGCTCGCCACCGAGATGGACCGCGCGCTCTGGTCCTGAGCGGCTCTCACCCCTATCGGCAACTTCGGGTTGGGCAGGCGTGCGAGAGCGAGGTAGAACGCCGGGGAGTGTTCCAGCGAATCCGCTCCAAATTGAGTGACATCGTGCGCGGCCCCGCGGCAGCCCCCAACGCTCCCGCGGCGAGCGCGCCGGCAGCCGTCGTGAAGGCGCGTGAACCCTCGCCGGTGATGGTCTACTTCGAGAAGGATCGGAACCAGCGCTCAATCGAGCGCGTGCGCGAGCTGCTCACGGCAAAACAGATCCCGTTCCGAGCGCTCGACGTCAGCGGGGACGCCGCGACGCTGGCCTTCATCGTGCGCGAGGCGCGCTGCGAGGAAGACGATCTGCCGATCGTGTTCGTCGCCGGCACCGTGATCGGCGGCTTCAACGAGCTGGTCGACTGGGACGTTTCGGGTCGCCTGAAAGCCGCCGTCTTCGGCGAGTGACGAGCGCAGGTGCTCTGGCTCATCATCGTCGTGTGTCTGGTTTTCCTGGGTGCCGCGCAGCGCGCGCCATCGCCCCAGGCGCGCAGCGCCTGGCTGGCAGCGCTCGTCGCGCTCGTCAGCCTGACCATTGCTACCCGCTTGGGAGCGCGTTTCCTGGTAGTCGCTGCGCCCACCCTGGCCTGGCTGGCATGGCGCGCGCTCACGGCCAAAGCGCCGAGCGGCGCTCCTCCTCCGTTCGGCACGCGCTCGGGCGCCGCGATGACGCGCGAGGAAGCACTGCGCGTCTTGGGTCTGCGCGAGGGCGCCAGCCAGGAAGCGATCCGAGATGCCCATCGCAACTTGATCAAGAAGGTTCACCCCGACCACGGCGGCTCCGACGTCTTGGCCCAGCAAGTCAACGAGGCCAAACGGGTGCTCGAGTAGGCTGGGCTCCGACCACGCGCTTCCAGACCGCTAGTTGAAGCTGCTCGGCGCGGCCCTGCCGCCAGGTCGCTGCTGCTTGAGCCGAGGCGGAAGCCTCGCGACCACGCCGCGAGATCTCGTAGTCGACGGCTTCGACGGCCGCCTCGAGGCTGGAGAAGCGCTCCTGCACCCGACCGTCGATCGCCACCTCCCAGCGCTTGCCTCGGGCCGCTCGCGCCAGCACCGTCACTTCGCTGGTGAGCCCCGGTCGGCGCTCGAAGTGCAGACCGAGCCCATGACGACCCAGCGAAAACCAAGCGTTGCCCGAAATCGCCCGCACGTCGTGATGCACCTCGAGCGTGAGTGGATCGAATGAGCGTGCTCGCTCCTGAATTTCGGGCAACGTGAGCGAGCCTTCCAGCTCGAAACCCGGATGGTCCAGCAAGATTTGCTGCCAGACGCGGCGCGCTTCGCGTGCATCCTCACCCCGCAAGTCGAGCTGATGCGGCACTCCGAACAGCGACGGCAGGCTGCACAGGCTCAGCTCCGAGACGTCCGTGAAATCCAGGATCAGGCAATCCTTCTTACCCGGAGCGAGCCGCGTGCCGCGACCCACGCATTGC
>DATDEV010000725.1:0-4671 GCA_036522995.1 Polyangiaceae bacterium | reverse complement strand
GACCGGCCGCTCGTAGCCGAGTCGCGCAGCGCCGCTTCATGATAGAGTTACTTGCGTGAATGCCGAGGAGAAGCGACACGCCCGTGGAGCCAGGGCAGCGGCACGCCGGGTTAGCGCGCGGGGGCGCCGCCAGGGCTGCTGCCACTGCTCGCCATGCCGCTGAGCACGGATATTGCTTCGCAGAGGCTCATGCAAATCCGGGAGAGCTGCAAAGCTCGGTCACTCACCGCGCGCTGGTGGTGGGTCTTGCTGGTCGGTGCCTGCAACAACAGCGTGCCGCCTCAGACGAAAGGGCCCGAGCAAGTCGCCAAGGTGGTGCCTGCAAGTGGCCAAGGCGAGTCCACGGAGCCGCGCGTGGGCCCCGGTCCATCCGGCGCCCCTGTCGAAACCGCGCCCCCCAACGTGCCGGAGCTCAGGCCGGCCTTCCAGGGTCAAACGCGCGCTCCCGCCATTCACTCGAAAACCAGGTTCAAGGTGGACGACGTGGCGACGGAGCTGGCTGAGCCGTGGGCCATCGCCTTCATGCCCGACCGGCGCTTCCTGGTGACGGAGAAGCACGAGGGTAGGCTGCTCATCGTCGGGACCCGCGGGCAGAAGTCAGCGCCCGTGCAGGGCGTTCCCAAAGTAGTCGGAGTGGATCAAGCGGGCCTGCTCGACGTGGAAGTCGCGCCTGACTTCGTGAGCAGCAGGCTCATTTACCTCAGCTACGTGGAGCCCCGGCAGGGCGGCAACGGTTTGACCATTGCTCGGGCGCGGCTCGTCGATGGCGCGCCGCCGAAGCTCGAGCAGCTCAAGGTCGTGTTCCGGGCGCTGCCGACGCTCGATTCCACCAAGCACGCCGGCGGCCGCATCGTGCTCGCCCCGGATGGCAACCTGTTCGTCACGCTCGGCGAACGTTCCATCCTGCCCGGCCGCGTGCAGGCCCAAGATCTGAAGAGCCACCTCGGCAAGCTGGTGCGCATCACACCGGATGGCGCCGCCCCCAAGGACAACCCTTTCATGGACGGGCAGGGCGCGCGCCCGGAGATCTGGACCTCTGGCCACCGCAACGCGCTCGCGGCAGCGCTCGACGCGAAGCAGCGGCTCTGGCTGGTGGAGATGGGACCCCGCGGCGGCGACGAGCTCAACCTGATCGCCAAGGGCAAGGACTACGGCTGGCCGACCATCGGCTACGGCGAAGAGTACTCGGGCGACCCGATCCACAAGACGACTCAACAGAACGGCATGGAGCAGCCCGTTTACTACTGGGATCCGGTCATCTCTCCCGGCGCGCTGACGATCTACTCCGGCGACCTTTTCCCGGACTGGAAAGGCAGCTTTTTCATCGCAGGGCTATCCAGCAAAGCGCTCATCCGTCTCACGCTCGAAAACGACCGCGTCACCGGCGAGGAACGGCTGCTCACCGATCGTAAAGAGCGCATTCGCGAAGTCGTACAAGGCCCGGACGGTGCCCTGTACCTGCTCACCGATGGCGCCAGCGGCAAGCTACTCAAGGTGACGCCGGACGAGTGACCCAGGCCTTGGCACGGCTTCTGCAGCTTTAGGGGCATGCAGCGTCTGCGCGCAGTCATTCTCGATGTCGATGGAACGCTCGTCAACAGTAACGATGCGCATGCTCGGAGTTGGGTGGAGGCGCTGGCCGAGCACGACATCGCAGTCGAATTCGCGCAGGTGCGACTGTTGATCGGGATGGGGGGCGACAAGCTCCTGCCGCAGCTCTGTGGTGTCTCGGCGGAGTCGACACAGGGCGTACAAATCGCCACGAGGCGGGGCGAATTGTTTCGTGAGCGCTACCTGCCGCAGCTGAAGCCATTTCCGAAGACTCGAGAGCTGGTGACTCGGCTGATCGCGGCAGGACTGAGGCCTGCGGTTGCCAGCTCGGCGAAGGAGCAAGAGCTCGCTCAGCTGCTGCGCATTGCGCGGGTCGACGATCTGATGCAGGGCGTCAGCTCTGCCAGCGACGCCAAGCATTCGAAGCCAGACCCGGATATCGTGCACGCCGCGTTGCAGAAGCTCGACATGCCGGCGGGCGCCGCGCTCATGATTGGCGACACCCCTTACGACGTCGAGGCAGCTCGCAAGCTGGGCATCGGCACCATCGGTCTGCGCTGCGGAGGGCGCAGCGATAGCGACCTCGCCGGCGCGATCGCCATCTACGACGACCCTGCCGACCTCCTGGCAGGCTTCGTTGATTCGCCGCTCGGGCGACATTGACGCCGATCGGCTGCAAAACAAAAAGCCCCCCCGAACCCCCCTCCCCCCACCCTACTTTTCTAGCTCCCAACGCCAGCGAATCCGCCTTTGGGTCGTGGGGAACGCGAGGATCCCTCCGATGCGCCGTCGGCTCTACTGTGGGAAACACTAGGTCCGGAGGGCCGGTTTTAGCCGGCTTTTTTGGCGGGCGACGGGCTCGTGACGCCCAGCAGGCGCGAAAGCTCGGCCACCGCCGCTTCCAGCTCGCCGCGCGTGGGCGTGCTAGGCCCGGCAGCCTCGAGCAGTCGCTCGAGCCCCTCGTCGACCGACTTCGCCACCATCTGCCCCGACGAACGACCGCTGACGAAGAGCACGGTTCGCGCGATGGTGCGGACGATCGCCATCCAAATCGAATCACCGAGCGGCACGCCCACGAACCTGCGCAACTTGGTTCCAAAGCGGCGGAAGTCCGACTTCATCTGGGCCCGCACCCCGGCATCGGGTGGGGTCGACGTCTTCAGGACCAGCGCCATACACAGCACTCCGGCCTCGTGCGCAGCGACGCGCTCGTCCAGTAGCGCACATTTCCACGCCCAACGCTCTGGACTGGCTCCTGCCGACCACAAGCTGATCAGCGTGTCGCCCAGCAGCGCAACCGCCACGCCAGAGAAGATGCGGATCTCGAACAAGGGCGCCTCCGAGATCGAGACAGGGGCGCCGATCGGCACCACGCTGGATCCGCGCGTCACCAGCTCGAGCCGCGACGATACCCCCACCTTGCGTAGCAGGTTGGAGATATGAAACTCCACGGTTCGCACCGAGCAGCCGAGCTCGTCGGCGATTTCCTTGTTCGCCAAGCCGTCGCTGAGCAGTCCCAGTACTTCCTGCTCGCGCGCCGTGATTCCAACCTCAGCCTCGCGGCTCATCTCGGCGGAACTCTAGCATCGCGCGCTCGCAGGCTGTAAGGCATCCTCAGCGCATGACGGAGCTCGCTCGCGTCTGTGTCCCAAGCCCGAGCGAACGGCTCAGAGCAGCGTGTCGATGGCGCCGTCGATGGTCGGCATGGCCGCGATTTCGGCGGCGAGGCTCTGGGCCTTTTGGCGAAGCGCTGGCGCGTCGAGCAGGCGCTGGATCGTGGCGCCCAGGGTGCTCGCGTCGGGGCTCGACAGTGCGAGCCCGGCGCCCACCTGGGCGACGAGCTGTGCGTTGTGGGGCTGATCGGCACCAAAGGGTACGATGACCATCGGCAGCCCGGCGGCCAGGGCCCCCAGCAGAGTTCCGGAGCCGCCGTGACAGACGACCGCTGCAGCATGCGGCAGCACGTCGCGCTGCGGAATGAAGGCTTCGACGTGGACGTTGGCCGGGATCGCGCCCAGCAGGTCGGCGTCCATACCTTTGCCCGTCGTGAGCAGCGCACGCACCGGCAGCTCAGCGACAGCCTCGAGGGCGGTGCGGTAGATCGCGCGGATGTGCGCGGTGCTGCCGGCGATGGTCCCAAACGTGATGTAGATCAGCGGCCGCGGGTCATCTGCCGGCGCCCAGACGGCCGGCGCAGAGCTCGGCGGCGCCTCGACGACGCGCGCTCGAAAAGGCGGGCGCATGCGCGAGCTGATCACGGCGTCGAGCGACGCCGGGAAGGACGAAAAGACCGCTTCGTCGCGCAGGGCAGCGCCCTGGTCCGGAGCTAGGCCGACGAGCTTACGCAGGACATCGAGGGGCTCGTCCACGTGACGTGGGAGAACTTCTTCGAAGGACACCGAGTGGACCGCGATGCGAGCGTGCCGCACGTTCGCGTGCTCCGCCGCGACCAGCGCCCCGTACTCGACCGAGTCGCGGAGCACGAGATCGGGGCGAAAGGATTGCATCGCCGCCTGCAGCTTGGGCAGAGCGGCCTGAGCGCTCACGCCAGCGAAGATCTCGCTGGCGGCGATGCCCAGCGCTTCGTCGCTCCAGCCGCGCAAACGCGCCCAGATCGGGGCCAGCACGTCGTCCCCCGGATGGTCGAATGGAAGGTGCAAAAGCCCCTCGGCGCGCAGCGTTTCACTCACGACCGAGGGCGCAGCCACCGCGACCTCGTGCTTGCGCGCCAGCAACGCTCGCGCATAGGGCAATAGCGGCTGTAGGTGACCGGCACCTCGCGTGGAGCTGAACAAGATGCGCATCGCACCAGACTCCGCCGAGGGCGCGGCGCAGTCAAAAAGGCGTGAGCAGCTGGCCGGCTCGCTAGCCCGTGCCGCGATTCGTCGCCCAGCACCACGCCAGCGCGGTTCGTCGCTCAGCACCGCGCCAGCGCGGTTCGTCAGCTAGTACCGGGCTAGCGCGGTTGGTCGACCGCCGCGCCAGCGCGAGCTGGGAGGCTGTGAACCGCACGCGCAGGATTTGCGGGCGCGAAATTTCTGCGCATTCGCGACGAAAACGGTGGCGTTTACGGCTCGCTGCTCGCGGAGATGCTGCCGCGGGCGACCGGCATCTCCTTTG
>DATDEV010000724.1:0-2951 GCA_036522995.1 Polyangiaceae bacterium | reverse complement strand
GGGAATCACTGAGTCGAAAGACCCCGCCAACCTTCGGCGGCGACGAAAAAATACATTCCCAGGGTTGCGCGTCGTCGGCGTCGTTGGGTCGAACCATGAGCCGGCAGCTTGCGTGCTCGAACCGTCGTCGAGCTCTCCGCTCAGCGTTTTTTCGTGCAAAGAGCGCACGAAGGGTGCTGAGCGTGAACTGCGCCGGCCCGACTGCGGCGCTACGCCGGCCGCTCCTGTCGCGCTGACGTCTGGCGCGCCGCTCGTCCGCAGCTGGCCAAACCGATCTAGGACGGACGGCTCACGGCAAGGCGCTCTGCACCCAGGGCCAGAGCTTGTCGGGCCAATCGTGGCCTTCCATCTTCGGATCCCCAGGGTGGCAGGTCGAATGGCCGCCGGTCTTGTAGAAGTCCAGCTGAGTGACGCCGCCTTTGGCCCGGACCTGCATGTCGACGGTTCGGGCCAGCGCGATGGGAGCCAGCGTGTCGTCCTCGGCGTGACAGAAGTAGACGGGCGGTACGCCGGTCGGAAACGTGAAGGGCGACTCGGGCTCGTAGAAGGCCCAGGTCGACATCGAGCCAACGAACGCCGGGCGACTGCTCTGTTGCTCGACGGGATCGGCCGCGATCACATTGCCGGAATCGAAGTTTCCCGCCAGGTTCAGGGCGAGGTGCGAGCCGGCTGAGTAGCCAATCACACCAACGTGCTCGACCGTCACCCCCCAACGCGCGGCGTTTCGCTTGACCATACGTACGGCCCGCTTGGCGTCGATCAAGGCGTCGCGCTCGGCGTCGTTCGAACCGCCACCGACGCGGTACTTCAGCGCGAAGACGGCGACACCCTGCGGCCCGACGCGCTCGGCGAGCCGCGTCGCGTGCGTGTCCATGTCGAGCCCGGTGTACGCGCCGCCCGGAAACACGATGTAGCCGAAGCCGGTCGCCTTGCTTGCATCCATCGGGAAGCGCCGCAGCGTGGGCACGCTCACGTTGCTGATCGAGCCCTGCGCGTTGACGCTCTCGGCCGGCGCGTTCAGCTTGAGGTTCGGCGGCTGCCCCTCGAACAGCGGCAGCTCGTCGAACTTGGCGTTGGCGACGGGCTCGTAGCTCGAAGCCCCGCCTGCTCCGCGTCCTGCAGCGCCTGCGCTGCCGCCACCGTTGCCACCGGTTGGCGCACCGGCCACGCTTCCTCCCACGCCACCGTTGGCGTTCACGCTGCCACCAGGGCCGGTGCCCGCCAGCGCTCCCGAAGAGCCCGCCGTGACGCCAGTGGCCCCACCCCCGCCCCCGCCTGCAACCGGGCCAGAGCCAGCGGCCTCCGCTCCTCCAGTGCTCGCAGAACCTCCACCAGCACCGGCCGCGCCCACCACCGAGCTTTGCGGCTCACCACAGCTCGCGGTCAGTAGCAGCGCCACTCCGGTCCAACGAATTGCTCGCATGTCAGTGTGTAAGTGTTCGAGTCACTGTCATCCCTGTCATGGAAATTCGACTGGTGCCCGCCGCCGCAAAACTGGGATCAGCAAATGTGTTGGCCGTGGCGGAGATGCTGGATCCCGCGGCGAGGTTGGACAGGGACGGGTGCTGTTGACCGAGGAGATTGTGGGCGTAAAAGCATCTAGCGCTCCTTTTTCCGGGGAGAGGGCAGGGCGCGGGGGTATTTCGCTGGTGGTGTCAGTTTCCTTGATCGAATCGAGGCGCCCCCCGCATAGTCGAAGTGGACCTCGGTGTTAGCCACAATGAGCGGAAATCCGGTGACCGGCGAGCAGCCGGCCCCACCGTCGGAGGCGGCTCGCCGCCGGCTGGAGCGAATGTTCGCGGAGCATCACGTGAGCGTGTGGCGCTCGCTGCGTCGTCGCGGATTGGGCCCCGAAGAAGCGGCGGACGCGACTCAGGAGACGTACTTGATTGCGGTCGGCCGACTCGATGACATATCGCCGGACAGCGAGCGCGCGTTCTTGATCGGCACGGCTCGGCGGGTCGCTCACACGCTCGGACGCAAGACACTTCGCTGGCAGCTGGACGAGGACATGGACCTACGCATCTCGAGCGCTCGGGATGCCGACGACGAGCACGCGGACCTGCAACTCTTCGACATCGCGCTTTCGAAAATGAACCCTGAGTTGGCCGAGGCTTTCGTGCTTTATGAGATCGAGGGCCTGTCTTCGCCCGAGATCGCGGCGCTGCTCGAGATCCCTTTGGGCAGCGTGGCCTCGCGGCTGCGGCGCGCGCGCGAACAGTTTCGAGAGGCGGTGACGCGCATTGGACGTCACCTGCAACGCATTGAGGGGCAACCATGAGCAAGACAGAGACGGGCCTGCCCGAGCGCATGCGTATTGCGGGCGCATCGCCGTTGGAGCAACGTCTGTTGCGAGCCGCAGGGAGCGAGCTGCCGTCGCGTGCGCTTTCGCAACGCATGGCGCGCGGGCTCGGAATCGCGTTGCCCGTCGTCGGCAGCGGAGCCGCCGTCGGCGCTGCCTCCAAAGCGGCAGTTGCGGCGCCCAAAGCGGCAAGCGTCGGCAGCTCGCTTCTGCCGTGGGTCTCGGGTGCGCTCGTGGCTGCGGTCGTTGCGGGCGCTTTCCTCGCAGCACGGCCCAGCGCCAGGCAGTCGGTGCCGGCACCGGCCGGCTCGGCGGCGGCCTTCGCGCCTGTCGCGTCGGCGGCTGCGCCCGCACCGGCCCAATTGGCTTCGGCTCCGACGCAGCTCACGGAGGCACCTTCGAAGGGTGACAACGCCGAGTCACTCAAGGCGGCCCTCCCTCCCGCCTCACCACGCTTGCGCGGCGGTACGACGGCCAGCGATCTCGCCAACCAGATTGCGCTGATCGACGCGGCGCGCGCCGCATTGGCCGGTGGCGACTCCGCACGCGCGCTTGCCAGCGTCCGCGACTACCAGAGCGGATATCCCAATGGCTCCTTCAAGCCCGAAGTCGCAGCGATCAAGATCGAAGCTTTGCTGAAGCTCGGTCG
>DATDEV010000723.1:0-2664 GCA_036522995.1 Polyangiaceae bacterium | reverse complement strand
TACGTGTACGTCGACATCGACGAGCGGCGCGACCTCGCCAGCCTGGTCGAGGATGCGCAGCGCGCCGTGGAGCAAGCTCGCGCCAGCGGGAGGCTTCACCTGGACCAGGGGCAATACCTGGTCTGGACGGGGCAGTACCAGCAGCTGGCCACGATGCGCGCGCGCATGAAGCTGCTAGTGCCGTTGGCGCTCGGCATCGTGATGCTGCTGCTCTACGCCCAGTTTCGCAACTTGACCGAGGTCGCGATTGTCATGCTTTCGATCCCGTTCGCGCTCGTCGGCAGCTTCTGGCTGCTGTACTTGCTGGACTACCGGCTATCGACGGCGGTCTGGGTGGGGGTGATCGCGCTGGTCGGGCTGGCCACTCAAACCGGCGTCGTGATGATCGTCTACATCGATCAGGCGTTCGAGCGTCGTCTGCGTCGCAACGCCATCAACTCGCTCGAGGACATCATCGAAGCCCATGCGGAGGGCACCGTGCAGCGCGTGCGGCCGAAGCTGATGACGGTGGCCACGATGCTGCTCGGCCTGCTGCCTCTGCTCTGGGCGACGGGGAGCGGCGCGGACGTGATGAAGCGTATCGCCGCCCCGATGGTGGGCGGGCTGGTCTCGAGCGCCTTCTTGACGCTCGAGCTAATTCCCGTCGTCTACACCTATTGGCGCTATGCCCAGCTGCGCAAAGCCCAGCGCCAAAACGTTCCACTGGCGCAGCTACTGGCTTCTGGGCCAACCTGACGCCCCCGCGTGGGACCCGCGCGCCCGAAAACGAGACGCAAGGACGGCGGCCACCCGACGCTGACCAAGGTATACGAGCTGCCTGAGCGGCAACCATCGAGAGATAGAGGAACCCAAGCCATGACCAAGAAACTCATCACGGTAATCGGTGCGACCGGAGCCCAGGGCGGCGGTTTGGCCAGGGCCATCCTGGCCGACAAGACTGGCGAATTTTCGGTGCGGGCAGTGACGCGCAAGCCCGACGGCGACGCCGCACGCGCGCTGGCCGCGGCCGGCGCGGAGCTCGTGTCGGCCGATCTGGACGACGTGGAAAGCGTGAAGCGCGCCTTCGATGGTGCGTACGGCGCCTATTGCGTGACCAACTACTGGGAGCACATGTCGCCGGACAAGGAGATCGCGCAGGCCAAGAACCTGGCCGACGCGAGCAAGGCCAGCGGCGTCACGCACGTGATCTGGTCCACGCTCGAGGATACGCGCAAGCGCGTCCCCGTCAGCGACGAGCGCATGCCGACCCTGCACGGCCGCTTCAAGGTGCCGCACTTCGACACCAAGGGCGAATCGGACGCGCAGTTCGACCCCGCGCGCACTACCTACCTCGCCACCTCGTTCTACTGGGAAAACCTGATCTACTTCGGCATGAATCCGAAGCCCGATGCGAGCGGCAAGCTCGGCTTCGTGCTGCCGATGGGCGACAAGAAGATGCCGGGCATCGCGGCCGAGGACATCGGCAAGTGCGCATACGGCCTGTTCAAGCGCGGCGCCACGGCCATCGGCCAGCATCTGGGCATCGCAGGCGAGCACCTGAGCGGAGCGCAGATGGCCCAGGCGCTATCGCAGGCGCTCGAACGCGAGGTCCATCACACTGACGTGCCGCCCGCCGTTTTCCGTTCGTTCGGCTTCCCGGGCGCCGACGACCTGGGCAACATGTTCCAGTATTACGCCGAGTTCGCCGACGAGTTTTGCGCGGCCCGTCCGCTCGCCGACTCGCGCGCGCTCAACCCCGAGCTACTCACGTTTGCCGCCTGGCTCGGCAAGTACAAGTCGAAGATCCCGCTGAGCTGAGCGAGGTCCGGTCCGTGTGCGTGCGCCGCGCAGGCTGCAGCGATCCGCTCATTGCCGGGGTCGCAGCGTCCCGCCGGCGCATTTCCACGCGGCCATCGTCGGCTACCGTCGGCGGTATGGGGTTGTAGGCCAGGGTTCGTGGCGCGAGCCAGGCCCGCGCGTGCGCGCGAGCCGCGGGCAGCTGCCCAGCGCCCGGCGTTTTAACGGCATTTTCCCGCCTGAGATCGAGAGCCCGACCTAACCAACCCGGTTAGTTTCCGCCCTGGCTCCCAGCCGTGCCGCGCTGCCCATCGGAGTTGCGGCGCGGCCCGCCGCCCAGCGCTCGAGGGCTGCCGAAACCCGACCACCTGAAGCGCTACCTACGCCCAGTCATTCATGAGGGCTTAGGCTTGCTCCCCGACGGGTCGTCCCACGCGGCCGTGGTCGGTCGGACAGCGACGCCAGCTCCCGCCGACAAGCCTTACGGTTGCTCACTTACTTGCTCAAAATGAGACGCTTGAAGCGACGCGACAAAACGCCTCGACCATTTTTTCCGCTGCATGCCCGAGGGGTGACGACACCGTGTCGACTGATTAGGTGTTTCGTCAGCCACGACCATCAGCGGGGAAGTGCGGCCCTTATACATTCGATCGGAGGTGGTCCGCGTGAGTGCAATCCTGCAACTGTGCTTTAAGACGGAGTTAGCAATTCGAGCATCGTGCTCGACGCAAACCGTCGGGGTGTGGCTTATCCATGTCTAGTCGACGCGGTGTGAGCGGTCCTGCATCGGATCGAATCGTAGCGGAGTCGGGGTTCGGCTCTCAAACGAAGCTTCGAGTAGCGCCCAACGTTCAGGCGCTGCGCGAGGTGGTCGTCACCGGCATCGGC
>DATDEV010000722.1:0-3558 GCA_036522995.1 Polyangiaceae bacterium | reverse complement strand
GGTCCCGCCGGAGCTCGGGCCGCCCGCGTCGGTGCCGCCGTCGGTCGCTTCGCCACCCGCGCCGCCGCTCTCCAGGCCGCCCGCGCCGTTCCAGCCGCCGGCCGCCATTTTGCCGCCGGAGCCAGTCGCTGCCCCGCCGCCCGCACGACCGCCGGTCGCAGCGTGATTCCCGCCGCTCGCCGTCGCCTCGCCGCCCTTGCCATCGTCGCCGCCGCTCGCGGTCGAGCCTCCGTCCGGAGGTCCGCCGGACACTGCCTCGTCACTGCTACAACCGCCGCTGCAAGCGAGCACCAGACCGAGCGCGATGCTCGTGAACGAAACGCCTTCGTGGCGGTGGAGCCGATCGACCATCGGCCTGAGTGTAGATGCTTTTCCCGCTGACGCACCGCAGGCCGACGAAGCGAAGCGGGCGCGCTGTATGGAAACGTCCGGGGAAGACCCACTCCCAACGCGTGGACCTTGAAGTGTGATAGGCGTGCTCCTCGGTGGACATAGCGGCTCGCATTATCAGTGTCGACGAGGGGTTCGCCCTGGCGACCTGGAACCGCACGGTCATCCAGATGTGGAGGGGACCGCCGGCAGTCGAGAACATTGCCAAGATGGTGGCGGCCTGCGAAGAGCTGCTCGAGACGGGGCGCGACCACACCACCCTCGTCTCGATAGTCGAGCGCGGCTCTCCGGCGCCGGGCGAGGCCGCCCGGCGCGCACTGGCGGCGTGGAGTCGGGACGTCGTGGCCAGGATGACGGCGGCCGTGATCGTCGCCGAAGGTAGTGGCTTTCGTTCGGCGTTGGTTCGCGGCGTCGGTGTCGCGCTCACCGCGCTCGCGCCGCACAGGGTGCCCTTCAGGTTCTGCAGTGACGTCGATGAGGCCATGGCTCTGCTGTCGCCAACCATCCCCTCGGCCTTCGGCGGCGTGACCGCCCTGAAAGGCGCCATCGAGCAGGTCCGAGCCGCGATGCCCCGAACCCCCTGAGGGGCCTACGTCTAGTGCCCTGCATCGCCCAGAAACGGCACGAAGCGCACCGCCATCAGCGTGCGCTTTTCGAAGCTTTGCTCGCTCGCGCCGGGCGCTTTGCGTCGATAGAGCAAGAGCTCCTGGACTTCGTCGCGAGCGCCGACGGGGATGACCAGGCGGCCGCCGACGGCGAGCTGGTCGAGCAGAGGCTGCGGGACGCGCTCGGGGGCTGCGGTCACGAGCACGACCTCGAAGGGCGCGGCTTCGGGCCAGCCCACGTAGCCGTCGCCAGTGCGCAGCGCGACGCGCTCGGGGCCGTAGCCCGCTCGGCGCAGCGAGCGCTCGGCTTGCTCGGCGAGCGGCGCCAGGTATTCGATGCTGAAGACGCGGCCGCACAACTCCGCCAGCACTGCCGCCTGGTAGCCGCTGCCGGTGCCGATCTCGAGGCACTTGTCGCTCCGCTTGGGTGCGGCGGCCTCGGTCATGGCGGCGACCACCGTGGGCTGGCTGATCGTCTGGCCGTGACCGATCGGCAGCGGTCGGTCTTCGTACGCGTCCTCGGCCCAGCTCTCCGGCACGAACAGGTGGCGCGGGACGTCGCGCATAGCCCGCAAAACCTGGGCGTTTTCCACGCCTCGCGCCTGGATCTGCTGCACGAGCCGCTGGCGTTCGTCGCCGCGCAGGCTCCCCTCGTGTCCCCCACCGTCGCCTCCCCCGCGCTTGGGCTCGGCGCTGGCGGACGTGGCCGGGCTCGGGCTGCCGATGGGAGGTCGCGCGGGAGCCTCGCCCGGATCTCGACGCGAGCAAGCCGCGAGCGCGAGCAGCAATGCCGCGCCCCAGCCCCAGCTCGGCAGCAGGCTCCGAAGCATGTGCGAAGCATGCCACTCAATCGTCCCGACGCCACGGGACGTCTTGCTGCATGGCGGCCTCCCTCCCGCTTAGCTCCGTCATCCCCTAGCGTAGCCTGTCAGTGCCCGTCGCCGTCCGGATCGCGCCAGGCGCGCTCGAACGGCAGGCGCCAGGCGCTGGGCGCGATCAGCGAATGGATCACGTTGGGTCCCCAGCTGCCCGGCGTATACAGGCGCACGGGCGGCGGCGAGCCGAGCAGGGGCATCGACTTCTCCCACAGCTGCTCGATGCCCTCCGAAGAGGTAAACAGCGTGCGATCGCCGCGCATTGCGTCGAGGATCAAGCGCTCGTAGGCCTCGAGCACGTCACCCGCATAGCCGGTGTCGTGCATCGCGAACTGCAGGCTGAGCTTGTCGAGCCGCATGCCAGGGCCGGGCCGCTTGCCGTAAAACGAAAGGGACATCCTCGACGCATCGGCCAAGTCGAACGTGAGGTGGTCAGGCCCTTGGGCACCGATGCCCGAGCCTTCGGGGAACATGCTCTTGGGCGGTTCACGGAAGGCGATGGAGATGATGCGCTGCCCCTCTGCCAGGCGCTTGCCGGTGCGCAGATAGAAAGGCACACCCGCCCAGCGCCAGTTGTCGATGAAGCACTTGAGCGCGATGAAGGTCTCGGTATCGGAGTGTTGGTTCACGCCAGGCTCGGCGCGGTAGCCGATGTACTGCCCCCGCACCACGTCGCTGGGCTGAAGCGGCACCATGCTTCGAAAAACTTTGTTCTTCTCTTCGTTGATCGGATCGGGCGCCAGCGCGGTGGGCGGCTCCATGGCCGTGAACGCCAGGATCTGGAACAAGTGCGTGACCACCATGTCGCGGAAGGCGCCCACCGTCTCGTAGAAGCCGGTGCGCGTGCCGAGCCCCAGGGTTTCTGGCACGTCGATCTGCAGGTGATCGATGAAGTTGCGATTCCAGATCGGCTCGAACAAGCCGTTGCCGAAGCGAAAGGCCAGGATGTTCTGCGCCGGTTCCTTGCCGAGGAAGTGATCGATGCGGAAAATCTGCTGCTCTTTGAAGACCTGATGCAGGCTGCTGTTGAGCGCCACCGCCGTCTCCAGATCGGTACCGAACGGCTTTTCCATCACCACGCGCGAGCGCTCCACCAGGCCCGCTTCGCCCAGCAAACGCACGGCCGAGAGCGCGGCGGAGGGGGGCACGCTCAGGTAGTGGAGCCGCCGGCTCTCGCCGCTGAAATTCTTCTCCGCCGCGGCCGCCGCCGCCCGGAGCCCCTCGGCGCCCGCCTTGAGCGGCACGTAGTCGAGGCAGGCGGCGAACTTGTTCCAATCGTCTTCGTCCACCGGACGCGCATAGAACTTGCGCAGCGCCTCGCGCGCCAGCTTGCGAAAGTCCTCGACGCCGAGCTCGTCGAGCGAGACGCCCAGGATGCGGCAGCCGGGAATGAAGCCGGCGGTAGCGAGGTGAAACAAGCCCGGCAACAACTTGCGCTGCGCCAGATCACCGGTCGCCCCCACCAGCACGACCAAATGCGGATAGCGTGGGCCCACGCTGCCGTTCTGTGCTTGCGTGGTCGGCTCGGTGCTCATCGGCGGGCAATATCCCCCGCTTGCGCCGGGCGAAAGCGCGCCCGGCCGCCACGATTCGGAAACATTGCCGGCCGGCGCGCCTATTCGGCAGCGAGCGCGAAAGCGGGATCACCACGCACGAGCCAGGGCAGCGCCCGCGACAGCGCGCGCTCG